>CAZGXM010000013.1:0-41290 GCA_964529795.1 uncultured Thermoanaerobacteraceae bacterium | reverse complement strand
TCAGACCTTATAACTTCAAGGATTTAGGTGCTTAATTTTACTGCGAAAGTTGAGTCTTTAATTTTTGGACAAAGTAGTTAGACTGATTTACCGTTTAAATTTCACGTGATGTGAAATTAATGTGAAATTTTCTCCGCCGCAAAAAAACAAGAGCAACTGTCTGGTTGCTCTCGCAAATTGGAGCGGGACACTGGAATCGCACCAGTATCAAGGGCTGGACGCCCCTGACCTGCCTAGCAGATCCCGCATAATATTGGTGGAGATAACGGGACTCGAACCCGTGACCTCTTGACTGCCAGTCAAGCGCTCTCCCAGCTGAGCTATATCCCCACTTAAAAATCTTTGGTTGACGCAGGATTTATTATGCCATAAAAACAGGTGTTTATCAAGTATATTTTCCTATGTTGCAACTGTTTCCTTATCGCAGCATAATACATGAAAACAAAAAATTACTGCCAGTTAAAAATAAGGGTACCCCCAAACAGGGTACCGGTTGGCAAAGACCACTCTGGTGGGTGGAGCCACGTTTGCTGGTCTTGCCAAAATTTTATTTCACGTTAAGGATATAACAATTTCATACAGCTTGCAAGTTTCGTCAATATGCCAATGAAATAAAAAATTTCGGATATGTATGGTTATCCGAAATCACAAAGACTTTAATTTTAATTAAGTTTTTCTCAGGAAAAGCGCTTTATGTAAACTATTTTCTTTTACCATATTATTACAAATTTATTTAACCAATAGTTCTTGGCTGTTAACATCAAGTTCCGTTACCCAGGGCAGCAAATAGACATTGCCCCTAATCACTTTCCAGCTAACCCGGTAAGCAAGTTCCCTTGTCTTGCTTATATCCCGGCGGCAGTACGGGCAAATCCATTTCCCCAAACTACTGGCTGAATATGACTTCCCCTGGCAGTGGGGACAAACTTTGTACGGCATAAGACCCCTCCTTACCCTTTATCAAGTGTCCTAAAATCTAATTCCCGCTGTTGCTGCGGTCGGCATCGGGAGCAGTACCGGCCTGGAAGGTGATACTGCCCAGTTCCACTTCGTTTTCCAGCGCCCGGGCGGTGTAGCGGCCCCCGGGCTGCACCGGATAATCGCGGGTGGCAAAATTGGCTATATAATGGGGTATCTCCAGTTCGCTGTCATAACCAAGTGAGCCGCCGCTTAACCGGAAAATATAAGTGACGGGATTGCCCCGGGGGCCATATTGCTCATGTTGAGAAAAGACTGGGACGGGTCAGTGGCAATACCGAATTCCTGCCCGACAGTGGAAACAGTGGCGGCAAAGCCCTGAGTCGGCTCAAAGACAAAAATCCACCAGATTAAATTAAAAATAAGTAAACAAATAATAGAAATAAGCGCGCGCTTTCGCATTATTTTACCTACCTCTTAAAAATACAGGCTTGCCTCCACAAACAATTCCAAAAAGGTATTAAGGGCCGCGGGACCATTTCCCACGGCCCGTTATCTTTAAACGCCCTTCCAGTTTAAATTTATAAAATGTTACTGTTGTTCAGCATAAATAGAGAAGCTGAAAACCGGGTTTATAGCCTGGAGAACATTGCCGGCACTTTTATCAAGAGTGGCGGTGAAAGTCAAGTGAACATTGGAAATACTCCCGTTGTTTTGTACGGCAATATTGACAATGTTTGCCGGGTCAATATTGACCCAACCGTTCAACAGGCCTGCCAGGGTACCGTCATAGAGAACCTTACCGCTGCCGGACATCCAGACCTTTATGTGCATTTTATTGATAAATTCGTTGTAGGCGGCATCTCCCGGTTGAATGTCTGAGGTGGATTCTACGTCAGCTTTTATCTTTGTAAGTTTCACCGGTATTGACCCGGCATTCAGAACATCCAGCTGGCGCTCGTGGCTATCTCCCGGGGCCCAGGCGCCGGTGGGCAGTAAACCCAGGTGATTGGGATTGGTCGGGTCACCGTTGTAGACCAATCCCTGCTCGGGAGTGGTATAGAACATGGCCCCCGGCACCGTATCTCCCTGATTGCGCAGAGTTTCAATCCTTACCGTACCCGCGGTGAAGGTGTTGTTTGTGTTCGCGGCCGTATCTGTAAAGATGGCAAAGGTTGCCTCGCCAACCATTAAGGAAACCAGGGCTACAGCAATTGCCATAAGAAACAAACGTTTTTTCAATTAAAATCCCCCCGTTTCCGGGGTGAAAAGGCGTAGCCCTCTCACCTGCTTTTTATCTTACGGATTGTTGCGTAACTGCTCAGCATTGAATGTCAGGTCCAGAGCAGCGGATGTACCTTGGTAGGAATCGTCTGCAGCCGTCGGCAGGGACCAAGCTACAGTCAATACTTCAGAAGCACCGGAAGCCAGGTTGCGCCAGACAGTTAAATCACTGATTGCAACGCCACCGATGGAATAACTAACCTGTAAACCGTTAGTGCCTTGGACCAGGTCGCCGGTCAATGCTTCCGTGATATTGTATTTCAGGTCCAAAGAACCGTCGTTGGTGATGGTAATATCTGCAGTGCCAAAGTCACCAGGGGCAATATTACTGACGGTTAACACAGCAGTTTGAGGAGCAGCATTAATATCAACTGTTCCTGTACTAAAGGTATTCCCTGTATTTGAGTCGTTGTCAGTAAATACAGCAAACGTGGCTCCACCCACCAAAGCGGAAACTAATGCAATCAGCATTAAACTGGTTAAAATCTTTTTGTTTAACATTTTTTCTCTCCTCTCAAAAGTTAATTGTTTTGCTGAAGGGCGTTTAAAAAACTAATATGCTTCACTTGTTACTATTTCTCCGGCCTCACCTCCCTCGTCGGCTTCTGGTACAGAGCCATCAGCAGCAGAATTAGCTGGTAAGTGTTTCTTTCCCAGATGCGATTGTCTCCCGGGCTGGAGACTCTCTTCTTTCTCATGGGTATTTGGATGTCTAGTTTGTTCCGTAGCGTTACCGCCTCCGGAATGTCCTTTCGACCCTGTTTTAGGTTGGTAAACGTCCTCCGGCAGGTCATCTGCTTCAAACCGGGTGACTGGATTGATTTTTCGGTCCAAAGAGCCGTAGACGTCTCCCGGCACAGTCAGAGAATTGTCAACCAAATTTATGCACACCGGGTATTCCGCTTTTACGTAACCGTTGAAGACAGAAAATGTCACGCTGCCTTCAAAAAGGCCGGACAAATTCAGGTCACCCAGTACCTTGGTGCCCCAGCGCAGCTTTTCTCCGGCAGCCAGCGTCTGGCTGCCGGATGAAGGGTTGAAAATCTGCTCCAGTTCCGGAGAGAACCGCCAGCTTAGACTTATTGGTTTAGAATGTTTGTTGGTTAATTCCAATATCTTGGGGAAATTTTTACCGCTTTTTAGGGAAACCTCGCCAAAATTCAGGGAGACGATTTCCCCGTTTTCCACCAGGGGCACACCGTAACTTTCCCGTTCGTTATCGGTTTCCGAGGGTGTAACCGCACCGGAATCCTTTACAGGCCTGACAGATAAAATATCGGCAGCGCGGACGCTGGAGAAAACCATCTCTGTGGAAGCAGAATCTGAGAACAAAGCGAAAGTAGCCGGCAAAAAGACCAAGAAACTACATACCAGTAGTGCAACGCTCAGCACGCCTTTTTGTTTGGGGCACAATTTTTTATCTTCAGGTGAGACTCGCAGATTTTCAACACGCCTGTTTTTCACTTAATGTCCAGCCTTTCAGATGTCTTGGCCGCCTCTTCTTCCTTAAGATAGCGGACCAATTTAATTAGCTCCCCGATAATAATCAGTGACCCGGGCACGGCAATCAGCAGCAGCATTCCCAGTTTTGACCTGGCAAAGACTGCTAAATACCCAAGGTAAGGTATGGAAAAGACAGCTTCCCCCACTACATTGCCGGGAGGAACGGGCTTCGTATCTTCAACGCTATTGGCATCGCCCTTGGTAATGAACTGCCCGTCTTGCGTCTGGGAGATAATTCTGTGGGTAATTAACTTGCTGGGATCCTCAGGGTCTTCAAAGGTAATAACATCGTTGGGTTTTAAATTTCGAGAGGCAGTTTCCCTTACCCCGACAATAGAGCCGACATGAATACTGGGCTCCATACTGCCGCTGATGACAACCAGCAGCTTGTGGCCAAAAATTTCAGGATTACCGTCGGGGGAAAGTTTTCCTTTTACTAAAAAAAACACACTGGCTACCAAGACCAGTATCAGGAGGGCATTAAAGAAAACATTGATCAAGCGTTTCATTGAAACACCTCCAAAAAAAGTGGCCCCCTTTGGCCGGTTGCATCATAAGCTCCCCGCAATCAAGATGCCCAAGTAAGATTGCGGTTCACAGCTTCCAAAGCACAAGCTGCATTGTAACTATGGTAGATTATATCAACAGACGGGTAAAATACATGTCGTAACAAGCAGGTATTCGAAAAACAAATTCTGCAACTGATTCGACGGATACTCTGAAAATTTATTCCAAAATATGTATATTCGCAGACAAATTGGTCAAAAAAAAAGAGCCTGACTTCGGCTCTTTTACAGCATTTGTTTTCTTTTGTATCTTAAATTCTCAAATATCCTCACATCTTTTCCGGGTACCTTGGGCCCTATTCTCACCATGAGCATATTGGCGGGATGGGAAGTTATCTCCGGGTCATCGGTACCCATGGGTGTAAGACCGGCCCTTCCCATCAGTCCGGTCATCAAATCCCGGTATTTCCAGACACTGAGACCATTATTTTTCAGGTCCCAGTGCCAGTAGTATTCTGTAGCAATTACAATATATTCGTCGAACGCCCCACCGGCAAAAGCGACATCCATCAACGCCTTGCCAATTCCATACTGCCGCCATTCGGGACTGATCTCAATGGCACCCAGTTCCACAATACATTCCAGGGAACTCTGCCCCCAGCGCTCAAAAGCCTCGGGAGCATGAAAGGTGACATAGCCGACAATGGTATTGTCATGCCGGGCGGTAAAGACCTGCCCGTGTTTAATCCGGGTTATGGTCATCAGTGCCTCTTTTTGTCTTTCCGGCGGGCGAAATCCCCGCAGGCCGTCAGCCATTTTCCATTCGGCCAGTTCTTCAAGTTCCACCGGCCCGGTAATAAACACCTGGCCCTTGTCAGTATGCAGGGACTTGCAGCGAAGGCCGGTTTCCTCATGTAACCAATCACTTTGTGTCACTGATTTGTGGGGCATAATGATTCCTCCAAAGGTTCTTAAACTTATTATACTCAGCCTGACTGCATTATACCCCGAAAAAGCCTGTTTGTTCAATATTTCACAACAAAGTTCCAATGTTCTTATATTTACAAAGCTTACAAATAATTAGACTACTCAGTCTATTATTATTTGGCCAGCCGGGTCTGTTCCGGGTCCCCTTTGAGAAGAAAGTCCGGGTTCATCACTTTTTCGGCAACAAGACGGTTTTTTTCCGATATTTCCGCACGTCTCGGTTTCGGCGGGAACAAGTCCTCCGGGTCCTCCAGCACATCGGGCAAGGTAACCGGTGCATGCCTCCGGTATTTGTCCAACCACTTCCCGGGTATGGCGGTCAAACTATATTCTTCCAACATTTCCGCCCAGAGTAAAGTCCATACCCTGGGTACGACCCGCCAAAAATCATAGCCGCCGCCGCCGGCAGCCAACCACCGGCCCGCGCAGAGTTCGTGAGACAAGCGATGTAGTACCCTTGCCGCATGGGAAAAACCGCCGGTTGTAAATGATAAATGGGCCAGGGGGTCAAATTCATGGCCGTCACAGCCGTGCTGGCTGACAATGATATCCGGCTGAAACTTTTCCAACACCGGGGGGACAACCATATCAAATACTTCTATAAAGGACTGGTCCTCGGAAAACGGTTCCAGGGGCACATTGACAGAATATCCGAAACCGGCCCGGCTACCCCGCTCATAAATTGTCCCGGTTCCGGGGAAAAGGTACCTCCCGGTTTCATGGAAGGAGACGGTAAGCACCCGGGGGTCGTCGTAAAACAGCCACTGTACTCCATCCCCGTGATGGGCGTCTATATCCACGTAAGCAACTTTCATGCCCTGGTTGCGCAGGTAGGCAATGGCAACCGCCAGGTCGTTATAAATACAAAATCCCGACGCCTTTGCCCGCCCGGCATGATGCAGGCCGCCGGCAAAATTAAGTACATGGTCCGCTTTACCGGCAACTATCCTTCCGGCACCGGTAAGTGTACCACCCACCAGCAACAGGGTTGCCTCATGCATTTTGGGAAACACGGGGTTGTCTTCCGTCCCCAACTCATAATATAGGGTACTCTGTTCATCCGCTTCCCCCTTTTCTCCCGCTCGTTTTACCGCTTCGATGTAGTACCGGTCATGGACCATCAGCAAATCTTCGTCCTCAGCAACCCGGGGCGGGTATGCCCGGGCGGGCTTTAGTAAATCCAACCCGGTAATTAAATCTATGGTTAACTTTAACCGCAGTGGGTTGAAGGGGTGTTGGGGGCCGAAGTTATAATTTAGCAGCTCCGGTACATAGATCAGGCAGGGTTCTTTACTCACGGCTATCCCCTCCCAGCAGCGGGCGCAACACCTGGTAACCTGCCTCCTGGATTTCGCTGATTATTTTCGCCGGGTCAATTGTCTTCAAGCGCATGACAATCAAGCGGTACTGGGGGGAACGGTCCGGCCTGATAAAACAACTGCTAATACTGACCTTATTATTTTTAATAATTTTGGTAATCTCCGCCAGCGACCCGTAACGCTCGGGAACCCGAATTTCCAAGGTAGAACCGGGCGTCGTGGAACCGGTCAGTTCTATCAAAGCCCTGAGCAAGTCCGTTTCGGTGATAATGCCCACCAGTTCACTGCCACAGATTACCGGTAAACAGCCGATTTTATGGTCATACATCAACCGGGCCGCATCTTCCAAATAATCCAGCGGGTGAATGGCAATGACGTCGCGCTTCATTATTTTTTGAATTTTAGTATTCTGTATTACCGAAGAATGTTCTTTCAACAGCACCGACGGGCTAACATCCCGTAAATCCCGGTCAGACACGATCCCAACCAATTTCCCTTCCTGGATAACGGGTAAGTGCCTGATACGGTTGGCCTTAATCAAATGCATGGCTTCCAGTACCGACTGGTCCGGTTTCACGGCAATAACTTTTTTCCGCATTACTTCTTCCACCAGCATGGTATCAACCCCTCACCAATATCTTGGTTAAGAATATTCTGTGAAAGCGCCCTTTTTTCCTGTTTTTCAAGCAAAAAGAACCGCCGGCTAAGGCAGTTCCTTGAGATAATCCACCAGGGTCCCATCCCCCACCAGTTATCATTGAAGCCAATCGGTTTACCGAAAATCCCGGGTAAAAGTACGGGCACAAGCAGAAATGCCGCAAAAAAACCCACCAGCAGCCCACCAATAAGCATTACCCATGTTTTTACGGTCATTTTTCCCCTCCTCTAAAAAATTTAATCCTACCACTGTCGTTAGTGTTACGCAGAAATTTGATTTTATACCGGCAGGAATTTGGCAGCATACTAGGGAATAAATACCCCAACTCACTACTACAGGAGGTAGTATTGTGGTGGATAAAAAACACACGGAAATTATACGCCGGAAATATGACCGGGTTGCCCTGGTCTATGACCTGATGGAAGCACCCATGGAAATACACAGGTTTAACAGGCATCGCAGCCTGATATGGGGCCACGTCAAGGGAAAAACCCTGGAAGTTGGCGTCGGCACAGGCAAAAACATGCCCTATTACCCTGAAAACGCGGATGTCACTGCCATCGACTTTAGTGAACGCATGCTGGCCCGGGCCAAAAGGCGAAAAAACCGGTTGCAGTTAAAGGTCGACCTGCGGTTGATGGACGCCCAGCAGATGGACTTTGCCGACAATACCTTTGATACGGTGGTCACCACCTGCGTCTTTTGCACCGTTCCCGACCCGGTCCTGGGGTTGAAAGAAATAAACCGCGTCTGCAAGCCGGACGGCCAGGTATTGATGCTGGAACACGTGCGCAGCTGTAAACCGCTGGCAGGTCCGCTGATGGATTTGCTCAACCCCGTCGTCCGCGGTCTTATCGGCACCAATATCAACCGGGACACCCTGGCGAATATTGGAAAGGCCGGGCTGGAAATTGTCAACGTCACCCGGCTGTGGTCTGATATCCTGCTTTTCATTCAGGCAAAACCGGGGAAAGCCACACCCGGTAAAAAATAGGCCGGGATAAATCCCGGTCTGTATTATATCTTCGTTTTGCTCATCCCCTTGTAGGCAGCCTCTTCCCCTCCGGCCCCCCGGGCCTGCCGCTCTTCTTTTTGCTCCAACTCCTGCAACCGTTCATAAACCTCTTCCGCTGTCATCCCCCTGGCATCAATTACCGGGGTCCGGGTCTGCAAGTCCTCCATACCCAGCAGATTTTCATCCTGACCGCTGATGACAACCGCCGAGACATTATGCAGTTCGGCTTTGCTTTCACTGAGGGGGTCCAAGGAAGCAATCTCATATCCCTTTTCAGAAAGAAACTGGCCGACATTCGTTAAAGTCTGCTCCACTGCAACCCGTTTTTTCATAATTTCCACCTCCGCCAATATTATGCGCACCCTGCTTCCAATCTATCCAAGAGAGGCGCCATACAGTTGAGGCAAATATTTTTGACAAAGTGATTTGTTGAGGTAGCGGTTAAAGCCATTTTGGCGGCGGTACTCGCGGAGCACCCGGTAATCCAGATCTGCCACAATGATTTCCGGTCGGTCGGGTGTTTCCGCTTGGGCCAGGACACCGTCCTTGTTGGCAGTGAGTTCCAGCGGCGCAAATATCCCCGACCGCCCGGTAAGGGTCAGCCCGAAAATGCGGCC
Source organism: uncultured Thermoanaerobacteraceae bacterium (assembly GCA_964529795.1). Lineage (GTDB taxonomy): Bacteria > Bacillota > JADQBR01 > JADQBR01 > JADQBR01 > CAZGXM01. The sequence goes on along the minus strand of CAZGXM010000013.1, from coordinate 32,483 downwards.
CACCATGCTGGCCCGAATACCGAATACCCCGCTCTCCTGCACCCTGGGCCAAACCCCGCGCAGTTCCTTCCAAAAGTTATATTCATCGGGGTTGGCCGCGGGGATAATTACCGCCTCCGCACCGTTAAAAGCGGCAATTCTAAAAGTCTCAAAATAAGTGGCATCCATACAGATGGGAAAGGCGATCCTGCCCACCGCTGTTTCAAAAACCGGTAACTGCTCACCGCTGCTCAAACCCCATTCCACCTCCAGCGGCAAGAGGTGCAGCTTCCGCTGTCTGCCCACAACTTCACCCCCGGGGCCGAACAGGCACGCCTCGTTTACCGTCTGGCCGCTGTCACTGCTGACAATGATGCTCCCTGCCATTATATATAGTTTAAACCTTGCCGCCAGATAGCGGAAAACAGTGAAATAGACACTGTTGGTTACCGGTGTAAGATAGTTAAATATATCCGCCACTCGCAGGTCAGGGTCAATCTGCCCCAAAGCTTCCGACACATCCCCCGCCCCGGTCAACCCCGGCAGTATCCCCACCAGGTGACTGGCGTTGTCCTCGGGAAAAACAACCAGCTGCGCGCCCCGTTTCGCCGCCTGGTACACCTTGGAATACATTTGCCGGGCATAGTCCAACGGGTCGGAAACCAAAGTCAGTTCCCCCTGAACTGCCGCTACCGTCACCCGGTCCGGCACGGGAGGGGTAGCTTGAAAATAAGTTTTCTGTGCCAAATAGCGGGTAATCCGCCCGGGTCTGCTACGCCACATGAGGTACTTTAACAGCACTTTCCCCTGTAATGCCTGCCACCAACCCATCGTTTTCACCCCCGGTAACACTGTGGTAAAGCTCTCTGATAAAAGCCAGTGTTGTAAAACCGGTGCAGGGGATACCTTTCCCTGACCTGCGCCAGCGCTTGATAATCCAAAGCTGCGGCCAAGTAAGAGCCTTTTTCCTGGTCCCTGGCCAAAAATCCCCTTTCCCCCGCCGTCATTTCACAGGGGGCATGGATGATATTTTCCCCGGCAAAATGCCTGCCGCCAGCCTGCCCGTTAAAACTGGCCTCCAGGGCAAATACCTGGTTCTGCTGCACCTGCTGCCAGATGCCCGCCCACTGCTGCCATGGATTCAACGGCGCCGGTAAAAAAGAAAATGCAATAAACAAATCCGCCCCCTGGAGGCGGAGGATACGCCCCACTTCCGGCACCCACACGTCATCACCGGCCAGAAAACCAACGGTCCCCAGTGCTGTTGTCCTGACGTACAAAGTATCGCTTAGCTTTAGCTGCCCGCTTTTATCATGAGTCTGGTCCTGGACTAGGGATATTTCGCCGCGGATATCAACCAGCCAGCAGCGGGAATATAAGTCGTTGCCCTCTTTTACCCACCCGTGGGCGGCGATAAAAACGCCGTGCTTTTGAGCTGTTTTTTTCAGCACATTCAGTTTGCTGTTTGCCGTACCGGCAGCCAGAATCCCTCGACCGCACCATGACTGCAAGACCAGCAGCTTTACAGGTTTTTCAGCCCCGGCATCAACTTCTTGCAAAATCTTCTGCAAATCCCGTTCATCATCCGGCAGGTATTGGTCCTTTAAAATCGCTGCACTGAGCGGGCACACAGGCATCACCCCGTTTCCTTCCCTTATTTATCGCAAGTAAAGTATTCCCACAAGGCATAGGCCAAAAAACCCACGCAGGTGGCAAAGGCTGCCCGGGAGTGCGTCGTATAATTCATGACGGCCCTTCCCGTCGGCGGTCCAGGAAAACATTTTCCCAGCGGCCCGTTGGTGAGACAGTGAAAAAATTCTCCTAAAAAATTCAGGTTTCACAAATTCTTCATATTTCTATCATATTGTAACCATACTTTCGATTTATACTATACCTGACGGTTAGGAAAAAATAATCAGGGAGGTGAAAAATCCATGAAAAAAGTTGCTGTCTTAGTTGTTGCCGTTTTTGTGCTGGCCATGGCGCTGCCTGCTTTTGCCGCCAGTCAGGAAAACAGTAAGTTGGCAGACCTTTTCAACCAGTTGTTTGCAATCAGAAAACAGATTGTAGATGAATACGTTCAACAGGGTCAGCTTACCGATCAACAAGGTGACTACATTAAACAACGCATCGACTTCATGCAGAAGTACCGCCAGGAAGTTGGCGACAGTTACGGTCCCGGTTACGGCATGATGAGTCCCGGCGGCTATGGAATGATGGGCGGCCCGGGTTTCTGCGGTGGTATGGGCGGCTGGGGCCCTTACGGTGCTTATGGCCCCCAAAATACCAGTAACAGTCTCTAAACATGTATCTGCCTGGTTTGTTGTAAGAACCTGTCTGAAAAGGCGGGTTCTTTTTGTTTTCATGATGCCGGGTATGATTTTTGTGTTAACTACACAAGTTATAAATACAAAAATTTATGCCGGGAGGTCGGAGTAAGTCATGTTTCATAAAGTAAACGGCAGTCTGAAAGGATTGGCGAAGGAACGCCTGCGGCAACTAAAAAAACAATTAGAACCCCTGGGGTATGAATTTTCATCCGATTTATCAGAATTTAAAAAAGTGGGCACCATCGAATCGGCGGTAAACGAGCTGGTTCCCATCTGCGAACAACTGGGCTGGAATGCGGCAAGGGACCTGAGCCTGACAGAAACCGGCAAAGACGGGGCTTACGTAAGCAAATACGAAAACGGCCGGGTAATCCGCAAGTTCCCCCGCGGTGTTTAACATGCTTCCCTATTTTATTTCCTCGAGAATAACTTCCCAAATATTGTCCTTTTCAAACCCCCTGCGCCACGAAGCAATTCCTGCCAAACCGTACTTTTTTACCAGAGCCGCTCGCTGGCGCATGGAATTCTCGTTTTCCAGCCAGATCTCGTAAACCACGCCCCCTCTTTGCCAGGTGGCATAGTGCTGCCCGGCTGCCTCGTCATAGGATACACCGGCACCGTTCCCGGCTATCAGTTCTGCTGCAGCCTTCATGGACAGGGCTTTTGATTGAACCCTTACAGAACCGTCTTCCTGCTCCTTTTCAATCCACAAACGGGTATAAAATGGGACCCCTAAAATCAACTTATCCCGGGGCACCTCCTCCAGCAGACCCAGCACTCCCCGCTCCACCCAGGGCAGGGAAGCCACGGAACCGGCCTCGGGGCTAGATGCCCAGTGTTCATCGTAAGTCATTAAAATCACATAATCAACTGCTTCCCCCAATGCTTCCCTGTCATAGAACAGGGAATAGTTGGCGCTGCCGCTTTTCACCGTCACATCTATGGAAACCACCAAACCCTGCTGGTGAGCGAGGGGGACCAGTTCCCGTACAAATTGCACCAGCAAATCTCCATCCTTAACATAAACATTTTCAAAGTCAATATTGAGCCCGTCCAGCCGGTAAAGCTGGGCATAAACCAGCAGTTGGTCTATCACTTTTTCCCGTTTTTCCGCCGCTGCAAGCACCGCATGGGTACGGTCCCTGTTAAAATCGTTGCTGAATAATGCCCAAACCTGGTAACCGCGCCGGTGAGCCCAGGACACGTAGTTACTGCCGGCCCTGTTGCCAACGTTCCCGGCGGTATCACTAAGGTAAAACCACGTGGGGGACACGACGTTCACACCGGGAAGCAGCGGAATTTTTGCCGTATCAGGGTTATCCCGTGTGACAAACTCCCAGGTAAGATTTACTCGTTCTCCTGCAGGAGGCTGCCACACTGCCACCGGTCCCACGTCTTGCTTGCCGGGTTCGGCAACTTCTGTAATCGATATGTTCGCCGCTGCAACATACCCCAACAATCCGCCTGCAGCGGTACGCACCCGCAGGTAGTCTCCTTGGCGCCCGAATACTTCCACCACGTCGCCGCTCTCCAACCTGTCCAGCCAGGGATTGCGAAAACCGGGCGCAGTCCTCAACTTTGCCTTTGCCGACACCCGCCCCAGCTTGCGTTCCCTATTCAACCTGGTAATGACTACCCGCCGGGTACCGGGATAATATTTGATGTCCACCTGGTAAAGCGGCGCCAAAAACTCCACCGGTATCCAGGGCTTCCCCTCTTTTTCCCGCACCGGCGCCTGCAGCGTCATTTCTTCAGAATTTACCCGTGCCGTCACCGCATCGGCGGCCATCCTGATTACCTTGTCTTTTGTGGTGACAATTACCTTACCCGTATCTTTTTCCCAGAAAATGGCCGGGTCCAAATGTTCTTTCACTACCCGGTACGGCAGGTAGATATCGCCGTTGATAACGTCCGTCTTATCTTTTCCCAAATCACTGTTATCAATGATCAATCTTAAACCCTCAGTGGGAGGCACTTTCACAAAGGCCGGGTACAGGTAAACAGCTCCCGAAAACACCATCAAGACCAAAACAATAAAAAAGAAAAAAAGCCCCAACGGCTTCGGATTCTTTTTTCTCACATATTCCAGCTCCATTCCCCCACCTCCCACCTCCCATTTTACAGCATTTTTCTACAAAACTAAACAGCAAATGCCGGGAGAGAACGGATTTTATTCTATTATCAATACCATCCCACAAACACTATTACACCTACACTGGCTAATAATACAACTACCCGCTTTGGGTAATAATAGTACTTGCATAAAAACCACCGGGCGGGTAGCAACCGGCCCTTGTCGCTTCTTTTTTATACTCGTTGACATCTGGAGTGAACAACCATGTTGATTGTCTTTGCCCGGGCAGCAATTCTCTTTGCTATAGTTGTCTTGGTAATGCGGTTAATGGGAAAGCGCCAATTCAGCCAACTGCATCCTTACGAACTGGTAATTTCGCTGATGATTGCCGAGTTGGCTTCAATTCCCATGGAAGATAAGGAAATACCCCTGTTAAACGGTATAGTCCCTATCTTTACTCTTTTCGCACTGCAGGTCATTCTCTCTTACCTGACGCTCAAGAGCCAAAAAGCGCGGAGCATTATTTGCGGGACACCCAGCATCCTGATTGAAAACGGCAAAATTATTGAAAAGGAACTGCGACACCAGCGCTATAATGTCAATGACCTGTTGGAGCAGCTTCGGGCCAGGAATATTCCCAATATTGCCGATGTTGAGTACGCCATCCTGGAGACCACCGGTGAACTGACGGTAATTCCCCGGGCGCAAAAACGACCGTTAAACCCGGACGACATACAAATCGCCACCGAATATGAAGGACTTCCCTTGGATTTGGTGGTGGACGGGCAAATAAACAAAAATAATCTTTCCAAGGCCAGCCTGTCCGAAACCTGGCTGTTCAATACTTTGTCCGGGCTTAATATCCCTGATTTAAAGCAGGTCCTGCTGGTCAGTCTGGATACCACCGGCCAAATTTACGTGCAGCCCAAAAACGGCCCGCCAATTATTTTTCAAAGCGGAAAGGAGCATGAGCACTGATGCGCGTTCTTGCCGGAGCGGTAATCTTTTTAATATTGCTCAGCGGAGTGGGGTTTTACTCCAACAAAGTACTCAGCAGTCAGGCGCAAAAGCTTAATGACTCCCTGGCAAATCTGGAAAATCAAGTTGCCACCGGTAACTGGAAAGCAGCGCGAGAAAGCCTGGCCGTTCTGGAAAAACAATGGGCGGATGTTCAATTTCACTGGGACTTAATCATTGAACACCACGAAATGGATAATATAGACAGTTCTCTATCCAAGCTCGAAAAATATCTCACCACCAAAAGCACCGCATTGGCCCTGGGTGAAATCAGTTCAATCAAGCATTACCTGAAACACATACCGCAAAAAGAAGCATTCAACCTGGAAAACATTTTCTAGATTGAAATGTTTTCCTGTCGTCTTTTGTCGAATTAACAGAGTGCCAGGCACCCTAGTTCCGGTCATATGCCTCCATCAATCGCAAGTAGACGGGGCCGGGAGCCTGATAGGTCAGCTGCCCCAGGGCACTGACGGGAATAGCCTCTATGCCGGTGGCGGTGATAAATACTTCCTGCATGGCAGGCAGTTCGCCGACCTTCACCGGACGCTGTTCGGACTTTATGCCCAGCCTTTCTGCCAGTTTGAGAATATATCCCCTGGTGATGCCCGGCAAAATGTAATTGGACAGGGGCGGGGTAATTAAAGTATCATTCTTTACGAAAAACACGTTGGAAGACGACCCTTCGGTAATAAACCCGTCCCGTTCAAAAATGACCTCAAAATAACCCTCCCGGGCGGCCCGGGTTTTCAAAAGAGTATTTGCCATTAGCATGGTCGTTTTTATATCACAGCGGTGCCAGCGAATGTCTTCCGCCAGGGCCACTTTCACACCCCGGCGCTCCTTGTCCCAATTCCTGGCGGGGATAAGGTACATTATCACTACCGGGGTCAGGTCATCGGCAAAGCCGTGACTGCGAAACTGCACACCGCGGGTAACCTGCAGGTATACCCAGCTTTCCGGTTGATTATTTGCCTTCACCAGGTTGGCTATAACTTCTTCCCAGTGCTGCAGGTTGAAATAAGGGGGCAAAGCAATTTCTACCTCGGATGCACTGCGCTGCAGCCTTTGCCAATGTTCCCGCAAAGTAAAGGGCTTGCCGCCGTACACTCTCACCACTTCGTAAATGCCTTCACCAAAGGTATAGCCCCGGTCATCAATGGAAAGCCTCACTTCATCCTTTTCCTTTATTTCGCCGTTATAGTAAACATACATAGCATTTCCTCCCTCTATCTCTTAAATGGTCTGAACAACCTCTTTGGCCTTTCCCCCAGATTCCACTTTTCTTGGGTATATTTTTCCAGGCGCAATTGTTGGGAAAGTTTCAATTCGCCAGGGGTTAGCTCTCCCTTTTCTATCCTGATACCCAACCCCTGGTCAAAACCCCGGGTGATGGCCTCCACTACTTCCCCATAGGTTGGCTCTCGTCCCATCACCTCTGCCAATGAACAGGCCTTTTCAGCAAAATCGCGCCGTTTCCGCTCCCGGATCTCTTCATTGGGATAGACCAGCAAGGAGAACAATTTCGTAGTATTCAACTCGATTAAAATAGAACCATGCTGCAGAATTGAACCATATTTTCGAGTCTGGGCGCTACCCACCAATTTTTTGCCTTCTACCACGATTTCGTACCAGGAAGGAGCATCAAAACAGGCAGCGGAACCGGGCCGTTTCCGCCCACCTCTCTGGGCCAGCCGGGCATTCACGCCCAGTAGCTTAAGGCCGGCTAAAATACCCTGGCTGATCTTTAGGTACGACAGGATGACAGTTCCCGAAACCTTCGGGTCTTCTTGGCCTGCTACCACGCTGTAAGTCACCTCTCGCTCATGGAGGATAGCCCTGCCACCGGTCAGCCGCCGTACCCATTCCACCCCATATTGACGGCAGCGCTCCAGGTCAATAGCCCTTTCTGTTTGCTGAAAATAACCCAGAGAAAAAGCAGCCGGGTGCCAGCCATAAAAGCGCAAGGTAGGCGGTACCAGTCCCTTGCTTTGCTGAATTAAAATAGCTTCATCCACAGCCATGTTGGTAGCGCCGTCCTGGTAACCGGTTTCCAGCAATCGCCAGGCAATTCCCAGGCTAATCACCTCCTTTGCTAAAACAGCATTTCAGTGGTTAGTTGCCTGCTATTCCATCAGGCTCAAGTAATTTTCATTGTTATCCACAGGTAGGTTCAAACTTCTCTCTCGCACCACCAGGCCACTAGCTGTCTTCCCGCCAGCGCAAGTTAGGCCTGCGGGCCGCCGCCACCTCATCCAGCCGGGTAACAGGGGTCTGGTGGGGAGCACCGGTTACCAGTGAAGCATCCTCCTGGCTTTCAGCGACAATTTTAATCATGGCTTCGGCGAACTGGTCCAATGTTTCCTTACTTTCCGTTTCCGTGGGCTCGATCATCATGGCTTCCGCCACAATCAGCGGGAAATAGATGGTTGGCGGATGATAGCCATAATCTAACAGCCGCTTGGCCACATCCAAGGTGTGGACGCCAAATTGCTTTAAATTTTTGGCAGTGATGACAAATTCATGCTTACATACGCGGTCGTAGGGCAAGTGATAATATTCTTTTAATTTAGCCAACAGGTAATTGGCATTTAACACGGCATTCAGGCTGGCATCCTTGATCCCCGCGGCACCCAGTGCCCTGATATACGAATATGCTTTAACAATGACTCCGAAATTACCGTAAAAAGCCTTCACCTTGCCAATGGAATTGGGCAGGTCATAGTTTAGATAATAACTGTTTTGTTGGGAATCGTATTCCACCAACGGTACCGGCAAAAATGGTACCAGGAAGTCCTTGACTCCCACAGGCCCGGAACCAGGTCCGCCGCCGCCATGGGGCGTGGAAAAGGTTTTATGCAAGTTGAAATGCACCACATCAAATCCCATATCCCCGGGACGGGCCAGGCCCATAATAGCATTCATATTGGCCCCGTCGTAATATAATAAGCCTCCCGCCTCGTGCAGGGTCCGGGCGATCTCTTCAATATTTTCTTCAAAAAGCCCCAAGGTATTGGGATTGGTAAGCACCAACGCCGCCGTGGACTGGTCAACCACATTTTTCAGTGCCGCTACGTCAACTCCGCCCCGGGGATCCGACTTTACCGCTACCACCTGAAAGCCACACATGGCAACAGTAGCCGGGTTGGTGCCATGTGCCGAATCTGGAACAATCACCTTGGTACGCCGGGTATCACCCCGGTGCTGGTGGTAGGCTTTAATGATCATCATTCCCGTCAACTCACCGTGCGCCCCGGCAGCCGGCTGCATGGTGAACCGGGTCATGCCCGCAATTTCACTCAAAAAGCGATCCATTTCATAAATAAGCTGCAGGGCACCCTGGGACAATTCCTCCGGCTGGTAAGGATGGATGCCGGTGAAGCCGGGAAGCCGCGCTATTTCCTCATTGACCTTGGGATTGTATTTCATGGTACAGGAACCCAGGGGATAAAATCCCGAATCTACCCCGTAGTTGAGCCGTGACAACGCCGTATAGTGCCGTACCAGATCCTGTTCACTGACCTCCGGCAGCGAAGGAGCCTCTTCTCTAAGCAGTTCCCCGGGAATTAGCTGTTCGATTTCCGTCCTTGGTACATCACAAGGAGGCAGAAAATAAGCAGCACGCCCCGGTTTACTGATTTCAAAAATCAATGGAACAGTCATACTATCTCCTCCATCCCTTTTACCAAGCGGTCTATTTGCTCTTTGGTGTGACGCTCGGTCACACAGATGAGCAGTTGATCATGTCGCTCGGGATAAAACTTGCCCAGTTCCAGGCCGCCAATAATGCCCTGCTTTAGCAAGTGACGGTTAACTCGCGCCGGCTCCACCTTGGTGCGCACGGCAAATTCCATGAAAAAAGGAGCATCGTAGGCGGCCTGGGCCAAACCGGCAGCTATTAAGCTGCGCTGGGCATAATGGGCTTTCTGCAAGCAAAGTTCCGCCAGTTCACGAAGACCTTTTTTCCCCAGAGCGCATAAATGAATGGTTGTTGTCAGAGCGCACAGGGCCTCATTGGAACAGATATTGGAAGTGGCTTTTTCCCGGCGGATATGCTGTTCTCTGGCCTGCATGGTCAACACAAACCCCCTGCGCCCCCTGGTATCGGTTGTAGCCCCGACAATTCTTCCCGGCATCCGCCGCACCAGCTTTTCTCTGGCGGCAAAGAAACCCAGGTAGGGGCCACCGAAATTAAGGGGATTCCCCAGGCTCTGTCCCTCGCCCACTACCACGTCGGCGTCGTAGCACCCCGGAGGTTTTAACAAACCCAGCGCCACCAGGTCTGTAGCCACGATAAATAGCGCTCCCCGGCGGTGAATAACATCGGCCATGGCCGCGCCATTCTCCACGATACCCAAAAAATTAGGGGTTTGGATAATTACCGCCGCCGTTGACTCATCCACCTTAGTTGTTAGTTCCGCCAAGGAGGTAGCGCCGCCTTCCTCACCAATTTCTTCTACCTTGATGTCGTTGGCGCGGGCATAGGTGGTCAGTACCTGGCGGTACTCCGGGTGTACCACCCGTGAAACCAGCACCTTGCTCCGCCGGGTGGCAGCGCAGCCCATCAACGCCGCCTCCGCCACCGCGGTGGCGCCGTCATAAAGTGAAGCATTGGCCACCTCCATGCCTGTCAGCATACAAATCATGCTCTGGAATTCATAAATGGATTGCAGCGTGCCCTGGCTGATTTCCGGCTGGTAAGGGGTATAAGCGGTGTAAAACTCGGACCGTCCCGCAAGCTGCTCCACCACGCTGGGAATATAGTGGTCATAGGCTCCCGCACCCAAAAACGAAACAAGCTCTTGGCTGGTGGAGTTTTTCTTGCTGAGGGCAATCATATGCGCTTTAAGTCCCGGCTCCGACATGGCGGGCGGTAGCTCCAGAGGGCGTTTCAGTCTCACCCGCTCCGGAATATCAGCAAACAGGTCCTGAATGCTGTTGACCCCAATAGCCTCCAACATCTCTTGCTGGTCCGTATGGGTATTGGGAATGTAGCTAATCAACTACTTCCCCTCCTCTTCTTTGAGAAATGCCTCATACTGGTCGGCAGCCAGCAGCGTTTCCAGTCCCCCGGGGTCACTTATTTCCAGGACGATCATCCACCCCTCCCCATAAGGGTCCTGGTTAATCAGCTCCGGCGATTCCAGTAACTTTTCATTGACTTCCACCACTGTCCCGCTCACGGGCGCGTAGCAATCGGAGACGGCTTTCACAGATTCAATCACGCCAAAGCTTTCACCCGAATCGAAACGGTCTCCTTCCACCGGCAGTTCCACAAACACCACATCACCCAGCGCTTCCTGTGCATGGTGGGTGATACCCACCCGGACGTTGTCCCCTTCCACTCTTACCCATTCGTGTTCTTTGGAGTATTTAAGCTCCTTGGGAATCATTTTTCTACCTCCTCGTATAAAAAGGTGTTTTGATTACTTCAGCACGGCGGGATTTACCCCGCACCAAAACCTCCAGTTGCTGTCCCTCCCGGGCATATTGGGACGGTATGTAACCCAGACCCAGGTTTTCCTGCAGTGTGGGACTGAAAGACCCGGAAGTGACCAAACCGACTTCCTTACCGTCAATGGCTAGTGGATACTGGGCCCTGGGCACCGCCCGTTCAACCATCCTGAATCCCACCAGTTTTTTGGGCACTCCCTCCCTCGCCTGTTGGGCCAGGGCTTCCCTGCCAATAAACGCCGGTTTGTCAAGCTGCACAAAACGATCCAACCCTGCTTCCAGGGGAGTGACCTCCTCCGTCAACTCATGGCCGTATAGCGGGAGACAAGCTTCAAAACGCAGGGTATCCCTGGCTCCCAAGCCAACCGGTTTTACCCGTCCAGCTCCCACTTCCAAAATTTTCTGCCACAGCTCCTCCGCCCGTGCAGCGTCACAGTAGAGCTCAAAACCGTCCTCCCCTGTGTAACCGGTGCGGGAAATCAGGCAATCCACCCCCGCCACCATACCCCTGGTGCACCAGTAATATTTTATGCGGTCTACCTCCACCTTGGTCAGTTGCTGCAGAATTTCTGACGATTCCGGGCCCTGCAGCGCCAGTTGGGCCGTTTGTGTTGAAATATTTTCTACCTTAACTTTCCCTGCCTGGTGCTCTTTAATCCACTGGAAATCCTTTTGGGTATTGGCGGCATTCACCACCAAGAGGTACTCCTCCTCTCCCAACCTGTACACCAACAGGTCATCCACCACCCCGCCATTGGGCAGGCACATGGGGCTGTACATTACCTGGTTGAGCTGAAGTCGTTTCGCATCGTTGGTAATTAGTTGGTTAACCAGCCTGAGGGCACTACTGCCTTTAATCGATATTTCCCCCATATGTGATACATCAAATAGCCCCGCATGCTGGCGTACCTGTTGGTGTTCCTCCAAAATACCCACATACTGGACAGGTAAAGTCCATCCGCCGAAATCGATCAACTTCCCACCCGCAGCCACATGCTGTCCATATAAGGGTGTTTTTTTAAAAACTGTATCCACTAGTTATCACCTCCATAGTTGCATAACTGAGCTGCCCTGATGGCTGCCACGTATCCGCCGGTGCCGCCACCGAGAATCAAGATATCATAACTCATCCTATCGCCCCCTTGCGTTTAAACAATACATCTCATCTCCGAGCAGGTAGTACCATCTAAGCAGCACCAGAAAAATCATGCCATGGCAGACCGGGTTGAATCTCAGTCTCTACTAGCACTCCAGATCCGTAACCAATCCCTGTTAATCGGTGTCTACAACATTCACTCGACGAAATGAGAATAAACATGTTACCCTGTCCCAGGGCCCGGCACTCAAAAAATAAACGGAGCAAGTAATGAGATGTTAATTGAGTGCCGGGGAAAAGGCTTTACCCTTGACAGGTTCCAGACAAAAGTTATGATATTCTGGAGGGTTGGCTGGAAATCACTCCTTATCCTATTTTGCCTCAGGAAATAGACCAAATATTTTAATTAAAAACTTTGTGCTTTTCCGCTAACCCTGACCGGATCGGCAAAATACTCCCGGGTCATCTTCAGCACTACACCACTTAGCGCAAGCAGCCCGATCAAGTTCGGCAAGGCCATCAAGGCGTTAAATATGTCGGAGATATTCCAAACCACTTCAAGTTGCACAGCAGCGCCAACCGGTAGTAGTATGCTGTAAAGGACCCGATAGGGCATTACGAATTTTTGACCGAGCAAATACTCTACTGAACGGTCACCGTAATAGGACCAGCTGATTGCTGTGGAAAATGCAAAGAAAATTATACCGATAGCCACAATGTATCCTCCAGGACCGGGAAGTCCCATGTTAAATGCTCTGGCAGTAAGGTCTGCCCCGGTTTCTCCCGATGCATAAGCTCCGGTAAGCACGATTACCAGTGCCGTCATTGAGCAGATTACAATGGTGTCAATAAAGGGGCCCAACATGGCAACCAGTCCTTCACGGACAGGTTCCTTGGTCTTGGCGGCACCGTGAGCAATCGGAGCGCTACCGAGACCGGCCTCGTTGGAAAATACACCGCGTGCCACACCAAAACGAATAGCCTGGGCCACTGCCGCTCCGGCAAAACCACCTAATGCCGCGGAGCCTGTAAATGCTTCACGGAAGATGATACCAAAAGCTGCAGGTACGGCTCCAAAGTTGATAATGATAACCCATAACGAACCAAAAACATAAAATACAGCCATGACAGGAACCAGACGGCTGGCGACCTGACCGATACGTTTGATACCGCCTACAATAACGGCAAAAACCAGAATACCTATAACTATTCCGGTAACGACTTTAGGTATGCCAAAATATGTCTGTACCGGTTGTGCCACAGAGTTGGCCTGGACCATGTTTCCGATACCAAAGGAGGCAATAGCAGCAAATAACGCGAATAACATACCCAGCCACTTTTGTCCCAATCCTTTTTCCAGATAATACATTGGACCCCCACTGACAGTACCGTCCTCGTGAACAACTCTGTACTTGAGAGATAACAAACATTCAGCATACTTGGTAGCCATTCCTACAAAAGCGGTTACCCACATCCAAAATACTGCCCCCGGTCCGCCAAGAGCGATCGCCGTACCTACACCGGCAATATTTCCTGTGCCAATGGTAGCTGACAGAGCAGCACTCAACGCCTGAAAATGAGTAATCTCACCCTCATCTTCAGGATTGTCGTATTTCCCTGAGATTAGTTGCCAGGCATAACCAAATTTACGAATCTGAACAACACGAACCAATAAAGTAATAAACAGACCGGTGCCAACCAGTAATATGATGGTAATTGGCCCCCACACAAAAGAATCAATACTACTTATCAACTCTTTCATTACTATCCTCCTAAATTTGTAGTGTTCAGGTTTTACTGCTCTACGGCTCAACTTCATTTATCGTTTTTCTCCGGCTATCCATATATCACCTCCTGACAACTTCTCCGCTCATCCAGTCCCTCCAATAAATGCCTTTCAGAATATAAAGTAATTTCTGTTAATTATCAAAATGTTCAATGACAAAACACTAATCTCAGTCTAATCTAGCCTCCACCCGCCCTGCAGTTCATTAATCGTGCAGAAACAGGCCAGACGGATGCCCTAAGGAATTGACACAAAAGCTGGTTACAGGTTACAAGCCCAGAAATTCGGCTACTACCGGGTAGACAACGTCTCCATTATAAACATTTAATCCCCGCGCCAGGGACATATCCTGCTCGATGGCTGTTTCAACTGAAATATGCTTATCCCTGGACGTAAAATATTTCTTAAAAGCAGAAAATATATCAAGTTTTTCGAAGATAGTATTGGTCAGAGCAAAGGGTGTGCTTATGGTTGAAGTCCGGTTTTATCCCAGAGCAGGGATCCAAACCAAAAAAGAAAGACAGAAGAAATCACCTATTAATTCTAGGTAATTTCCTCTGTCCTGGCACCTGAGAGTTTCTCCCCTTCGGTGGTCGCCAAAGCGACACTCTCCAGAGGCCCGTCCAAAAGCAGTCCCTTTGCCTGAAAGATTCTTCCATGGTTGGCATCCCATCGAATTGCTCCTTCGGCGCCCGCAAGAATACGGGTCTCTCCCACTTTTGTCATCCGGCTATATGGCATTTACTACATATTACTCACCCTATTCAACATAGCAAATAAAAATCCTGCTTGCGCTAGTTAAAAAATTTGTTATATTTATATTCTTTTACCAACCACCAAATTCCCGTTTCGCTAATTCACTCTTTCACTACAAAGCAAAAACGCCTTGAACCCTTGCACGTCCAGTTTTATTTTGACAACGTTTTATGTTTAATCCATCAGTTCCCGGGGCAGACTGGCGTTTGACATATAACGCCGGGAAAACTCCCGGGCATTGAATGAACTGCGCACGAAGGGAGCGGAAGCAACGTGCAAGAATCCCAATTCCTCCCCCATTTGCTTGTATTCCGCAAACCTGTCGGGATGAACGTATTCGGCAACCTCCAAGTGTTGCCTGGAAGGCCTGAGATACTGGCCGATAGTGACGATGTCGCAGCCCACCGCCCGCAAATCTTTTAACACTCCCTTCACCTCTTCCCTGGTTTCACCCAGTCCCACCATTAGCCCTGACTTGGTGTAAATCCCGGCGCCCTGCCGCTTCACATACTCCAGCAAGTTGAGACTGCGTTGGTAATTAGCTTGAGGCCGCACCCTAGAATACAGGCGTGGCACCGTTTCCACGTTGTGGTTGTAGATATGGGGCCGGGCCCGGATAACCAGATGGATATTCCCGGTTATCCCCTGAAAGTCAGGGGTCAATACCTCAACAAACGCTTCCGGCAGCCTGGCTTTGAGAGCCTGCACCACCGCCACAAACTGTCCAGCTCCCCCGTCGGGCAAATCGTCCCGGGTAACTGACGTAATCACCACGTGTTTCAAGCAAAGTTCTGCCGCTGCTTCCGCCAGCCGCTCCGGTTCATCCGGGTCCGGCGGTACTGGGGCACCGCCGGGGACGGCGCAAAAACGGCAATTCCTGGTACAGGTATCACCCAGGATCATGAAAGTGGCAGTCTTACTGGCAAAGCACTCACCGATATTGGGGCAAAGGGCACTCTGGCAGACCGTATTTAAGCCTAACCGCTCCAAGATATCCCGGGTGGTTTTTACATTAACAGACGCCGGTATTTGCTTTTTCAGCCATTCAGGAAAGCGAGAAGGCAATTTGCATTCCTCCTGATATGGAAGGGCCTTGTCAAACCCCTCGCTGCAATTTCTTTGAAAAAATTTATTTTTTTCCAGTAGCGTTGCATAAAAACTATCTGCCAAAGTAAAACAGCCCTCTGGCATATTATGTGTATCCCCTTATATATATAACAAGTATGTTTATTATTTATATTAGGCTTCGCCTGCCATCACCTGCCTTACCCTGCATAATCAAGTTCCTCACAAACTCCCGGCTTACCTTGCTTCTTTTATCCGTTAAGGATTCTCTCTTAAAACCGTTTTTCCTGCATAATTTTTCTCGGGAAAGGATAATACGGCAGGGATATTCAGCACAGAATAGAAAACACTATGATGAAGCAGTAATGAGAACGGAGGTAAATTTATGGTTACAAAAAATCAAGTAATGCAAGTATTAAAACAGGTCACGGACCCGGAACTGGGCAGGGATCTGGTCAGTCTGGACATGGTGCAAGACGTATCGGTGGACGGCAAAGACGTGAGCATCACCGTAAAACTGACCATTAAGGGTTGCCCCATGAAACAAACCATCAAAAACGATGTGAAAAAGGCGGTAAAGTCTCTGGCAGGTGTAGACACTGTGACAGTGAAGTTTGACGAAATGACCCCCGAAGAAAAACAACGCCTTTCCGCGTCCCTGAAACAGGGGCCCAAAGACAAGGCTGATGCCTTTAAAGATGTTGCAGTGATAACAGTAGGCAGCGGTAAAGGGGGCGTCGGGAAGTCCACCCTGGCCGCCAACCTGGCGGTTGCACTGCAGGACGCCGGAAAAAATGTCGGCATCCTGGATGCCGATGTGCTGGGTTTCAGTGTTGCCACCCTGCTGGGAATAGAGGACAAACACCCGGTGGCCCTGGACGACCAAACCATCCTTCCCATCCAGGTTTACGGCCTCAAGGCCCTGTCCATGGGTAACCTGATTAAAGGTAACCAGGCCTTGATCTGGCGGGCGCCGGTCATCAGGGGCATACTGGAGCAATTTTTTTATAACGTGCGCTGGGGTAAACTGGACTACCTGGTGATCGACCTGCCACCGGGAACCGGAGATGTCCCTCTAACCATCATGCAGCTGCTGCCCAAAGCACACCTGTTGTTGGTGACAACGCCGCAAACCGCTGCGGCCCGGGTGTCAATTCGCCTGGGTGCCATGGCCAAACAGATGCGTATCGACATTTTGGGAGTGGCGGAAAATATGTCATACTTCCAATGCCCGGAGTGTGGCAAAAAATATTACATATTCGGCAAGGGACAGGCAGAAGAGATTGCCAAAGACCTGGACGTGGAACTGATTGCCCGGATACCTCTGGCCAGCGAAATCAGGGAAAAAAGCGACCAGGGCACACCCGTGGCCCTGGCGGGCGAACATCCCCTGGCCCAACATTACCACCTACTGGCGCAAAAAATTATCAAGCGCACGGAAAAAATCACGGCCAGCGCATCAACATCTTGACAACAGTAAGAAAAAACAATAATATTAAACATGGCGATGGAGCTCGCCGTTAACCGCTTCCAAAGCAAGCTGATGGCTCCTACCACCAGGTAGGAGCTTTCTTTCGGGCTATTCAATACACCACAAGGAGGTCTCTATGCTATTCTTATACATCGCTTTAGGCGGCGCTATGGGAGCGGTGACGCGCTACCTGCTTTCCAACTGGGTGTTTGGCAGATTTGGCGATACCATTCCCACCGGTACGTTGGCAGTCAACATTATCGGCAGTTTCCTGCTCGGTCTTATCTATACTTTGAGTCTGCAAACCAATCTCAGCGCCAATACTCGTGCTCTGGTAACCATCGGTCTGCTTGGCGCCTTTACCACTTTTTCCACTTTCAGCAATGAAACCCTGGTCCTGCTGCAGCAGGGCAGCTACAAATATGGCCTGTTGTATCTTTTAATCAGTATCATCTTGGGGTTGGTAGCCGTGGCCGGCGGGCAGATGACAGCTAATTTTTTTTTAACTTCATTTAAGAAACGAAAGGAGCAGTCCCATGAAACTTACTGAACCTACCAGGAGACTGCGAATATACACCGGCGATGCCGCCACCTGGCGGGGCAAGACTCTCTACCATGTCCTGGTACTCAAGGCGCGGAAAATGGGTTTGGCAGGCGCCACGGTCTGGCGTTGCATCGAAGGCTTCGGCCCAAAAAACCACATTAAAACAGCAAAAATTTTAGCTCTTTCCAGTGACCTGCCGGTCATTATCGAAGTAGTGGACAATGCCGATGCGATTAATCAATACATAGAGGAAATCAAAGACATGGTTTCAGAGGGTATGATTACCTTGGAGGACACCAAAGTGCTTAAGTACGGGGACAAAGAAAATATTGAGTAAACCACTTCATTTCCAATGCCATCTTCTCCCAAGGATGGTTGTTCAGGGCTCAATCAATCCATGCTTGATAACACCAAAGGCAGTCCTCCGGGACTGCCTTTGGTGTACATGAAAAATATTACAAAACCGGTTCGTAGGGATATCCGAGGGCTTCCGCCACCACCGGGTGGGTGACTTTGCCGTCACAAACGTTCAAGCCCTTGGCCAGGGCCGGGTCTTCCTTAATTGCCCGGAGGTAACCCTTGTTGGCAATGTTTAAGGCATAGGGCACGGTGGCGTTGGTCAAGGCAAAGGTTGCTGTCCGGGGTACCGCACCGGGCATATTGGCAACGGCGTAATGCACCACGCCATGCCTGACGTAAGTGGGCTCATCATGGGTGGTAATGCGGTCAATAGTTTCAATGCAGCCCCCCTGGTCAATGGCCACGTCTACAATTACGGAACCGGGGCTCATCTGTTTCACCATGCTTTCCGTTACCAACCGCGGTGCCCTGGCGCCGGGCAGCAGCACGGCGCCAATCAATAAATCGGCATCCCTTACTGCCCGTTCCAGGTTATAGCTGTTGGACAGCAGCGTCTGCACCCTGCTGCCAAACATGTCATCCAAATACATCAGCCTGTCCGCATTTATATCCAGCACCGTCACCCGGGCGCCCATACCCACGGCCATTTTGGCCGCGTTGACGCCCACCACGCCACCGCCAACTATCACCACACTGGCAGCAGGCACCCCGGGCACTCCGGCCAAAAGAATCCCTTTACCACCTTGGGGTTTTTCCAAAAACTGCGCCCCGATTTGGACACTCATACGACCGGCCACCTCGCTCATCGGCGCCAGCAGCGGTAGGGCGCCGCCGGGTAATTGAACCGTATCATAGGAGATACCCACTACCTTTTTATCCAGCAGGGCCTTGATTAATTCCGGTCCCGTAGCGGCATGCAAGTAGGTAAACAGTACCTGTCCCTCCTTAAACAAATCATACTCTTGCGGCTGCGGCTCCTTCACTTTCATGACCATATCCGCCCGCGCGAAAACATCTGCTGCAGCAGCGCCTATTTCCGCACCTGCCTGAATGTACTCTTCGTCATTGAAACCGCTGCCTGCACCGGCGCCGGACTCCACTATCACTTGGTGGTTATTGTTTATAAAACTTTTTACCCCTGCCGGAGTAATGGCAACCCGGTTTTCATTGTTTTTAATTTCCTTTGGCACGCCTATAATCATTTATAGTCACCCCACTTACAGTTTTGTTACAAGTTAGTGCAAATTAGATGCCAACGAAAATACTGCAAACAACCTATCAAAAACCTGGCAGCCACGGGGTTTATAAACCACCCGCTATACAGCGAAGAAGAAAGGATCGGAAAGAAATCTTTCCGGCACCAGCCGGGTGAATGATTTTAAATCCTTTTATTTCTTGGTATTCCCCCGTTTTCCAGCATGGCAACAATCCTTTCCTCTGTCACGAATTATTGCCATGATGGATGTTGTGTTTCTTAATCTTATTCATAATAGTTGTATGCGATACCCCCAGCGCAGCAGCAGCCTTTCTGATCGAACCCATGTTTTCCAGCGCCCGGGCTACTACCTGTTTTTCCACTTTGTCCACAATTTCAGCCAGGGTCCTCCCGCCGGAGTCATTCTCCGCCACTATATTTATTCCCGGGTCGATGATAATCACATCGGGAGAAAGCCACTTGCCCGTCACCAGGTTGACCGCCCGTTCCACCACGTTTTCCAGTTCCCGCACATTCCCCGGCCAATCATGACGGTACAGCTTTTCCAGTGCTTCTCTGCTGACAAACTCCACATTTTTGCCAAGACGTATGTTCATCTTGACCAAAAAGTGATTGACCAGCAAGGGGATATCCTCCTGACGCTCCCGCAGGGACGGTAAATAAATGGGAATCACGTTCAAGCGGTAATATAAATCCTTTCTAAATTCATTTTGCTCCACCATTTCCTCCAAGTTCTTGTTGGTGGCAGCTATCACCCGTACATCCACCGCAGTCTCTTCCTGGCTGCCAATTCGCCGTACCTTGCCTTCCTGCAGCACCCGTAACAATTTTGCCTGCAGGTGGGGGGATATTTCACCGATTTCATCCAGGAATATTGTGCCGCCACTGGCAAACTCAAACAACCCCTGTTTGCCGTTTTTCCGGGACCCGGTAAACGCACCTTCCGTATACCCGAACAGCTCGCTTTCAAGCAGGGAGTCCGGCAGAGCAGCGCAGTTCACCGGTACAAAAGGTTGTTCCCGGCGGGGGCTGGCCATATGAATGGACCGGGCAAAGAGTTCCTTCCCCGTGCCGCTTTCACCTCTTAACAGCACCGTGGAACTGCCTTCCGCCACCCGTTTGCCCATTTCTATCACTCTCTGCAGTTTCTCGCTTTCACCGATGATATCGTCAAAGGTTACCATGGCCGGCTTGGTTACCGAATAAACCAGCCTCCTCACTTCCGTCATGTCCTTGATGGTGGCAACCACGCCCACCACCTTGTTGTGCTTGTCTTTAATGGGACGCCCGCTGGTCACATAGTGATATTTTTTTGAACCCTTGTTAATACATATTTCCTGGTGGCTGTAGGTCTGCCCGGTTTTCAAACAGTCAAGCATGGGCACATCCTCCGACAAGACGCTGCTGATTTTTTGACCGACCAGTTCTTCCTTGCTCATGTTAAATATCTGCTCGGCAATGGGATTAACGGTGGTAATTCTCTCCTGCCAATCTATGGCCAGGACACCTTCACTGATGGAATCCAGCACCGCCTGCAGCCGCTGGTTTATCCCTTCCCACGGCAGCAGTTCTATCTCCAGACATTTTTTCACACCGGTCACAGCTTCCAGTTCCGCAAACAGGGCTTCCCGCTCAATGCCTTCTTTTTTCTCCACTTCAAAATACATGGTATCGGGAATCACTTCCAGGTTGTTGACATTGATATTCCCGGCGGTCAAAACCCTGGATATATCCAGCAGCAGTCCCACCCGGTCCTTGTTTATCACTTTGAATTTCAGTATTGCCATCTTTAACCATCCCTTTGTACTAAAAGTTAGGAATTATTTCTCTTTGAAAATAGATATTCCTCGCAGAACACTGCCCGGGCAAATTAAGCATTTAATAAAGTGCAGCTACTCCCTCACTCCCCTGAGCCGGGCCCTGTTTTCCCAGTATATCCGTACTATCCGTTCCAGGAAATTGATTATCTGCTCTATTTCGTAGCCAATATTAGCCAGTTCCATCAGGGAAGAAACATTTTGCCGGTTTTCCGCCACCAGGTGCCACTGGCCGATTTTCTCCTTCAGTTCCCCGGCCAGTTCCTTGGTTTCCCGGGATTTGGAAAGGATATAGTCATGGATATCCGCATCCCGGGTGGTCAGGAAGGCAATCAAGTTATCCTGGACGCTGACCGTTGCCGCCAGCAGCTGTTTAATTACTTTCACAATTTCCCCGTACTCGGGGGTAGCCTCGGACAAATCCACCCCCCGCCCGGCACGGTTGTACTCGGTATTATAAATGCCGAGAATACGCTCAAAAATAAGGTTAAAGGACGAAAGAATACTTTCGTACATTTTTACCTTGTCATTGTTATTGTTATTGTTGCGCCGGAAACCGATTTCGTTCTTAAATTGAAACAAACTTTTCCGGGTTCCGTCCAGCGCATCCCGGATTTCGGCAATTGCGGCATTCATGCTTTCTTCGTCATAGCCCTTGCCGGCAATAAAACCGCACAGGACCTTGACATAAAAGGCCTTTAATTTGTAATTCAGCGTTTCCATGTTCATAAACAAAACCTGCTCAAAATTGGGCGGCGCAAAGAGAAAATTCACCAGCACTCCTATGATAATGCCGATAACAGTAGACAGCAGCCTTTCCCCGGCATAAACATGGGCAGGCCCGGTAACGTTGGTCATAACTGCTGCAGCAGTAATGGCAGTCAGCACCACGGCATTCTGCAGTTTCAGATTGATGGTAATGATAATAGAAATAACCACCGCCAAACCCACCAATATGGGGTCGGCGTTCAAGAAATAAACCATGATAAAGCCCACCACACCGCCAATAACGGTAGCTGCGATTCTGTTCCATCCCTCGGTAAAAGACTGGGCCACTGAAGGCTGAATACCGATTATGGCAGCAATCACCGCCAGGATGGAAGGCAGTCCCAGCAGGTTGCTGACCCAGATACTCAAGATTACGGCCAACCCGGTCTTCCATGTACGCGGGCCCACATTCATCAACAGGTCCTCCTCTCAATCCTCTGGGTATCGAAAATGCAGGTAACTTTCATTCATCAATACCGGGGAAACAAGTCCCTGTATCAATACCCGCCGGTAACAATATCATTTAAAACCTGTTTTCTAAAACACATTGCACTGGTTATAATTGCGTATTATACCAGACTTACTTCCCTAATAAAAGCCCCCAATAAAAAAATCACCCGACAAAAGCCAGGTGAAATTTCCGGCAACCCCGGGCCGGTGGTACCACTACTGGCGGCGCAGGGCTTCCACCGGCGGTACCGCCGATGCGGAAACCGCGGGGTAGACACCGAATAACAACCCCGCTCCCAACGCCACTCCCGTGGCTATCTCTATGGCCTCAAAACTCACCGCCGTCTCAAAGCCGTACTGGGCAAACAGGTTGATGCCCCAGATGCCGGCGGCCACTCCTGCTATCGAGCCCACAGCGCTCAAGTATAATGCCTCCAATAAAAACTGCACCAGCAAGTCGCTCTGTTTTGCTCCCAGCGCACGCCGCACGCCGATTTCCGATGTCCTTTCCGTCACCGCCACCAGCATGATGTTCATAATACCCAGGCCGCCCACCAGCAGTGATACCGCGGCAATGCCGCCCAGGAGCAGCGTCATTACCCGGTTTGCCTTGTTGGCTTCATCCACCAGCTGGTTCAAATTTGTAATGGTTATCATATCTTCACTGGTAGACAGCACCGGCAGTCCGGCTTTCTTCGGCCCGGGGCCGCCGGGACCGGACATACCCGGGCCTATAGCTTTTTCCGGCGGTCCACCGGGTCCGCCACCGGGCTGTTCCGGCAGCACCAGCGTGGGGGCATTTTGGTCCAGGCCCAGCTTGCGGCGGAATATCCGCCCCAGCTGCACCACGGCCAGGTCCGCTTCCCGGTCAGAACCGGCCTTGCCCCAGATTTCTTCCACGGTCTTTTTCCCGGCAATCTGCTGGGCTGAGGTATAGGGTATCAATATTTTGTTGTCAATCCCCTCGGCATTACCCCTTCCTTTTTCCGCCAGTACACCTACTATACGAAAGGTACGGCCGTTCAGGGTAAAGGTTTGACCCACGGGATTACGCCCACCCATGAGACCGGTACCGATGTTATAACCCAAAACCGCCACCGGTGAACGCTGCTCCACATGCCATTTGGTGAAGAAATGGCCGGCCAGCAGGGCATGGTCCCTGATTTCCGGAAACAGGTGGTTAACGCCGATCAGGTCCGTGTTTCCCCGGGCCCGGCGCCAGCGCATCAACGCTTTGGTATGTACCACCGGCGTGGCCATCTTGAGGCCCTCTACCCGCTGTACCAGTTCATCCGCTTCTTCCGGCTGGAATTCCACCTTTTTGTCCTGGGCCTTGACCACAATCACATTGGTGCCCATGCTGCGAAACTGGCTGACCACCGCCTGGCGCGCCCCTTCACCGATACCCATCAAGCTGACCACCGAGGCAACGCCAATGGCCACCCCCAGGATGGTCAGTGCCGAACGCAGGGGATTGGCCACGATGCCGTGCCCGGCCATCTGCGCCGTAAACCAAAGGCGTACCCACAACCCACGCATTGAACGTACCATTGTTATTCCCCCTTGGCCGGCTCAGGGCTGCCGCCGTTACCGCCGTTGCCGCCGGACCCGCCACCGGGCTGTTCTTCATTACCGCCATCTTTGGAGGGTAAGAGACTGTCCTTGGACTGAATATGCTGGCTGGGCAGCAGGTCCGCAGTACTGCCGGTGATCACCAGTTGCCCCTCTTTTAGCCCGCTTTTCACTTCCGCATAACGGTCGTTCATCAGGCCCAGTTCCACCGGCACAACTTTGGGCGTGCCGTTTTCCTGAAGCACTTCCACTTTAGGCTGGCCGTCTTCCTCAAAGATGGCTTCCAGGGGCACCAGCAGCACGTCCTCGGCGCTGCCTGCATCAATAAAGGCCTGGGCCTGCATGCCCGGGCGCAGCTCACTGCCGCCCTTGACATCGATGCCCACCTGGAAACGGGTAATGCCGTTTTCATCCCGGCCCATGGTGGAAACGTGGCTCACTTTCCCTGCAAAAGTCTTGCCGGGGACAGCCGCTACCGTCACCTTTACCGGGGCGTCCTGTTTTACCAGCAGTACGTCCATATCATCCACCTGCACCCACATGCTCATTTCCGCAGGGTTATAAATACTTCCCAACCATGGCGAATTAAGAGTCTGGCCCGGTTCCCCCTCAATCCGGGCCACGATACCGTCCACCGGCGCCTTGACGTCCAGTTGGCTGAACTGGGCATACAGTTGCTGCAGTTCCGTTTCCAAATCCCGAATTTCATCCAAGTCCTGGCGAATCTTTTCCCGCGCGTCCTCACCGGAGAGGGATACCAGCGGGTCGCCCTTTTTCACCATTTCCATGTTGTGGACAAAAATCTTGGTAGCAATGGCTTCGGCCGTGCTCAACACCGATTCCTCATCGGCATAGCCCGCCACCGTGGCGTAGTACCGCAGCCACTTAACCTTCATCACATCGATTTCTTCACCGGCGGCATCCTTATCGACCAGGCCGACCAGTGCCTGCATACCCGGGCGGATGAGGCCGGGGTTTTCCCCCTCCATTTCCACCCAGTAGACCATCTGGTAATGTTCATTGGCTTTATCACCGCCCCCGGCATACTGGGCATCTTCCAGTTCGGCGCTGGTCATGGGCACGGGGCTGGGATTAACGTCGGTAACCCGGGCTTCAACAAGGTTACTGAATTCGGAAAAGCGCATTACCACCCTGTCGCCCTCTTCCACTCCCTGAAACTCGCCGGGAGTAAGCCTGGCAGTGAGAGTAAACCGGGAATCATCCACTACTTTGGCAACAATGGCGCCGGCCAGCAGTTCTTCCCCTTCCCTGGCCTTGAATTCCACAACCCGGCCACTGATGGGGGCCCGCAGGGTAATACCCTGGGCCGGGTTGACCTCGCTGAGTTTGCTCACCGGCACGTTCAGCTGCGCGGCCAGGGCCTCCTTTTTATTCTTCAATTCCTGTTCCTTGTTTTCAATATCCGTTGCCAGTTGGGGCGCGCTGAGCTTCACCAGCACTTGGCCTTTTTTTACCTCGTCGCCTTCTTCCACCAGGATTTCGTCAATAACATAGTTGGCGCCTCCCGACCGGAATTTTTCATAGCCGCCGGGTACCTGGATGCTGCCGCCGCGGGACGGGTTCAGCGTACCGGTGACATCAACACCCACGGCAATATCTCCCCTGACCACCTTTTCCGTGGCGTATACCGGTCCCTGGGCTTTTTCTTCCGGCGGGGGTACCAGCTGGCGGTAGGAGTAGTAACCACCACCCAATACCAAAGCTACTATTACCAAAATCATGGCCAGACGCTGCATCATTGCACACTCACCTCCGCATTATTTCCATTTACCGTTTCTTCCCGCTCCACTTCCCCGTCCAGGAGACGGATGATACGTCTGCCGTGACAGGCGATATTTTCCTCATGGGTAACCTGAACTATGGTCAACCCCTGCTCTTTATTCAGCTTATTAAATATGGCCATAATGGCCTCACCGGTTTTGGAATCCAGGGCGCCGGTGGGCTCGTCCGCCAAAATGAGCTTGGGTTCCCCCACCAGTGACCGGGCAATGGCAACCCGCTGCTGTTCACCGCCGGAAAGCTGCGACGGGCGGTGATGCACTCTCTCTCCCAGGCCCACCGCTTCCAGAGCGGCCACCGCCCGGCGGTGCCGTTCTTTGGCGGCCACGCCCCGGTAAATTAACGGCAGTTCCACATTGGCCCGGGCATCCAGGTCGGGAAGCAGGTGAAAGCTTTGAAAGACAAAACCAACAAATTCATTCCGGATATCCGCCAGGCGGCTGTCGCCGAGCTTTTCCACCCGCTGGCCGGCAAGTTCATAAATCCCCGAACTGGGCCGGTCCAAACAGCCGATGATGTTTAAAAGCGTTGACTTGCCTGAACCGGAAGGGCCCATGACGGAAACAAAATCACCTTCTTCCACAGCCAAATCTATACCCCTTAAGGCGTCAACCCGCACCTGACCACTTTTATACTGGCGGGTTATCTGTTCCAGTTTAAGTAATGGCAAAACATCTCCCCCCTCCCCTTAAGTATCTTTAACCAATTTCGGCAGGATCTGTAAAATTCCTCCCACCAAACATCGCCAAGATATACCAATCTATAATTTAGACGCAGGCAGGCAGAAAAAAGTTCCAAAAAAATACCCGGTAAAACCGGGCAAAATGCATATATTATAACTTTTCTTTATTCTAATTCCAGCTTCCCCTGATTGAAGGTCAACATGCATTTCTTTTCCACCGTCACATAATTTAGCTGCTCCACTTCTTCCTTCAGTGCCCGGGAGATAAATATCTCATTGAGATTTAACGTGTCATGAATAATTACTACCCTTGCCTGCTGCGGCGCTTCCAAACGCAGGCTTTCCCACGCCTTGATCACTGCCTGTTCATCATCAGGCATGATAACGGGAATTTTGACCCTCTGCAGGAAGTTGGTGGTCAGGCCGTTCAGGTATGTAGCAGAAAAGTCAATGGCAGCAAACAAACGGCGGGTAATAAAATCCGCCAGGCCCACGCCGTTGGCATTGCCATGGGATGCCGGGGATAAACCCAGCACCGCTATACGGCGTATTCTGGGAGTTTGGGGCTCGTCAATACCCTCCAAATAAAACCGGCCGATGACATTGGTATCCATACCCGTACCGCTGTAGTTTTTGCCCATTTCCCGAACCACCAGTAAATCTAACTTTTCCACCGGCAAAGTAGGCATCAGTTCTTTGGCCTTGACCAGCAGTTCCGCATCCACCCGGTGAAAGTCCCCCGGTGCCGTCCCTTTGATGAGGGCGGTTTCCTCATTACCATTTTCTACAATGCCGATGCCGCCAATTACCGGGGCACGCTCCAGGATGGCACTGCCAATGTCCACCACCGCCCGGCCCATCAATGCCGGCCCCAGCCGGTGCACTGCCGCCGCGCCTTTGGGGCGGCCCAAACCGACTGCCATCATTTTAAAGAGCCCGCTTTCGTGAGGACCCCGGAAAGCAGTATGCGCCTTGACCCGGTTGACCACAATAATCCCCCGGGCAGAGCAGGCCTCCCGGGCACAGAAAACGGGAAAACCGGAGGCTGTGTCACCCAGAAAGACAACCCGGGGAGAAGCCTCAATGGGCATTTTCACCGAGTCCTCAGTGATCCCCAAACCTGCCAAAACATCCAGCATACCCGCTCCGGTACCGCCGCCGTGACTGCCCATGGCCGCCACCAGAAACGGTTCCCCGCCAAAGGTGCGGACCGCTTCTCCCAGCAGCCGCAGTATCCGGGGCATATTGGCAATACCCCTGCTGCCAGCGGTAATGGCAATACGCTGGCCGGGCCTGATTCTTCGGGCAATTCCCGTCTCTGCCACCGCCTGCTTGACTGCCGCCTCAATGTCTTTGACCTCGGGGTTGGAAAAAGCCTGTTTTACCTTGTAAAACCCGGGGAATTCCTTCATCATGATAAAGCCGCTCCTTCCCAGCCAGTAGTTTCATTATCAAGTTCACCGCTTGGCTTGGTTCAAGTTGTTAAGCCACCGGAACTGTTACTCTTTCAATATTTTAACCAAGCCGGTGTTACCGCCGGACTAAATTATTTATAGTATAAAACTATTCTACCAGAGGTAGCACCAGGCTTGCCTGGGGCATCAAGTAGCTTTGGAAGTCGTCCCCATATTTTTGCCGTACCATGGCCAGGGCCTCATTTAGGTCCCGGGCATAGTGGAAAAACAACTTTTCCGTATCCTCTCTGGACATATCCGATACCAAAATTACATCTCTTTCCCGCAATACCCGGGCAATGGCAAAAGCCTTATGGCCGCCCAACACAAACCCGTTTTCAAAACGCGTAAAAATATCTTCCAGTTTACCGGCCGCCCTGATCCATTCCGCAAATGTAGCTTCGCCGTATCCTTCCCCGCACCGGGCCACTAGAATGACAGTGCCTCCGGGTCTTATCGCCCCGGCAGCATTTTCCAGTGCCTTCTGGGCCTGGTAGAGATTGATATCCTTGGGATGGCCGCCCGCCCCGGCAATGACCACATCGGCAGGTCGGGAAAGCTTCAGCACACTCATTTCCTCGCAGGCCTTCACGCCGGCCAGCCAGGCTTTTTCCAAATCCCCGGCCGCTACCGAAACTATCTCTTTTTCGGTGTTGGTTACCACATTGAGAATAAAGTCCACCCCGGCCATACGTGCTGCCTCCAGCATAAGCCAGTGCACCGGGTTATCCCGGTAATTGCCGGTGGTTGCCCGGGAGTCAGTCATTTTGGCATGATTGCCGGTAATTAAACTCCTGGCAGCCACACCGGGTAAAATTGACTTGCGCCCGCCGGAATACCCGGCAAAATAGTGAAGACCGATTAATCCCGTAGTAATGACCATGTCCGCTTCCGCCACTTCCCGGTTTATTACCAGCTCGGTACCGTCGGACATCTTTCCCAGGGAAACCAGGTCGCCATCACAGTCATGATTGACCACCCGGAAGCGGTCCACAATTTCCGCTGTAAAGGTATCCCGGTTTTCCTGCCCGGTGTTTCCCCGGTGGATACCGGTGGCAACCACAAATACTACCTGCTCATCCCTGACCCCCGCCTGTTCCAGTTGTTCCACCAGGGGCGGCAGCATATACTTGTACGGCGTGGGCCGGGTCACGTCATTTACCACAATGGCTACTTTCCGCGGCTGCTTTTTCTTTACTATATCCGCCAAGGCGTCACTGCCGATTGGGTTTGCCAGCGCACCCTCAACCGCGGCAAGAGGATTAGCCATTCCCGCCGCCAGTTTGGGACTAACTTCCGCCAAAATATTTTTCTCACTCAATTCTCCCGTGACAACTTCTTTGCCGTAGGCCAGTTCCAGACGCATCGCTCCCCCTTTGCAGGGTTTCACCACCTTTAAGCAAAATATATCCCTGATATATGCTTACAATAAAGAGGATGTTCGAAAAGTATCTTATCATAAAAGGCAGCATTATTCAGTTAAATGCGGAGATGTATACAAGATACTTTTATTAGAACAATTCAAGTATTTAGAAACTTCCTGTATAATAGTTGCGAGGTGAGGAGAAATGCAAAAAGAAAGGCTGGCAAAAGAACTCCGTACCATCCTGGGAAAAGACAAGGTACTGTCTGAAAAACTGGACTTATTAAGCTATTCTTATGACAGTTCTTTCATGGCACGTAACAATCGCTTTCTCCCCGATGCAGTCATTACCCCCACCAGTACCGGGGAAGTCAGCTCGGTAATGAAGTTTGCTTACGAAAACGATATCCCCGTCACTCCCAGGGGGGCAGGTTCCGGGGAGACCTGCGGCGCCCTGGCAATCAAGGGCGGGATTGTCATGGATCTGGCCACCTGGGACACCATCGAAGAAGTGGATGCGGAAAACATGCAGGTACAGCTGCGCCCGGGCGTGGTGCATGCCGACTTGAACGACCAGTTGGCCCGGTACGGGCTGTTCTTTCCGCCTGACCCCGGCAGTTCAAAAATGTGCACCGTGGGAGGCATGGTTGCCAACAACAGCAGCGGCCTGCGGGCAGTCAAATACGGTACCACCGAACAGTACGTCCTGGGTTTGGAAGTGGTACTGCCCAGCGGTGACGTGATTGTCACCGGCGGCGTCAACTCCCGGGCCATCAAAAACGTATCCGGCATGAACCTGACAAAGCTGTTTGTGGGTTCGGAAGGGACACTGGGTATCATTACCAAAATACGCCTGCGTCTCTGGCCGAAGCCAAAAGCCCGGGGCATCCTCATGGCCGTCTTTGATGACCTGGAACAAGCACCGCAAACAGTCCTGGATGTGTATAAGGGCGGTATTTTACCGTCAGGAATGGAAATCCTGGATTCCTCCGCCATCAAAGCAGTAAATGCATTCAAACCGGAAATAAACCTGCCTGATGCGGAGGCCATTCTTCTCTTTGAATTGGATGGCAACCCCGCCGGCGTCAAATGGGAAGGAGAAGAAATTTCCCGCATTGCCGGACAGAGGGCCAGGCAGGTGGAATGGTCCACCGACCCCAAGCGTATGACAGAACTCTGGCAGGGACGGGCTGTGACAGCCACTGCCGCAGCCCGGGTACGGGCTGACGGCAGTCGTATTTTCGCCGGAGAGGATATCAGTATCCCCCTGAACAAGGTCACTGAATCCCTGCGCCGCATTAAAGAAATCGGTGCAAAATACGGTATCGGCGTGGTAAACTACGGCCACATCGGCGACGGCAATGTGCATACCGCACCGGTAATTAATCCCGAAGATCCTGCAGAGGTGAAAAAAGGCCAGCAACTGGCAGACGAAATACACCGCTTGGCCATCTCTCTCGGCGGTGTCACCACCGGCGAACACGGCGTAGGCGCCGTGCGCGCGCACTATGCCCGGAAGGAACACGGGGGCGCCCTTGATGTGATGTGGGCAATTAAAAAGACTATCGACCCGAAAAACATCATGAACCCGGGCAAGCTTTTACCCGAGGAGGGAAACAACAATGCTGCTTCAGCAAGTACCGGCAGTTAAGGATTTATTACGTAAATGTGTACGCTGCGGAAAATGCCGCTCCGTTTGTCCCATATTTAAAGAAATTAAAACAGAAAGTGCAGCTCCAAGAGCCCATGTTTTCCTGACCCAGCTGCTGCGGGACGGTGAGCTCGAGCCGGCTGCCGACGTGGCGGAGCGGACAAGCCGCTGCCTATTGTGCAAATCCTGCAGCAAGGACTGTCCTTCGGGAATTCCCGTGGACCAGATGGTGGTGGCCATGCGCCATCATCTCAGCGATTACAATACAGACAGTGCAAAAAAGTTTATGCTCAACCACATGTTTAAGGACCGGAAAACCCTGGGCAGGGCCCGTCTCCTGCTGCAGAGTTACCAGGCTACCGGTTTAAAAAGCATTGTCCAAAAGACAGGGCTGCTGGGGTTAGTTTCCAAGGACTTGGAAAAAGCTAACAAACTCATTGGTCCGGTATCCGGGACAATGGCCAGCAAAACGATCCCGGAAACAGCGCCTGCCAGGGGCAAACGGGAAATTCGCGTTGGCTACTTTTTAGGCTGCGCCACCAACATGTTTTATCCGGATAGAGCCCGGGATACGGTGGCGGCGCTGGCCGCCAACAACTGTGAAGTATATACACCCAGGAATTTGCAGTGCTGCGGCATGCCTCACATTGCCAACGGTGACGCCATAGCGGCAAAGAACATGACCGCCCATAATTTCCAGTTATTCTATGATGCCGGTGTGGACGTAATCGTCAGCGATTGCGCTTCCTGCAGCAGTATGCTCCAGGGAGACTACTACGACCAGCTGTTTGACGAGCTGCCTGCGGCAGTGGCACATTTTCAGGGTAAGATTTACGACCTGAACAAATTCCTGGTGGATGAAATTGACCTGAATGAAACGCTGGGGCAGCTGCCCAAAACCACCGTGACTTACCATGACCCGTGCCACCTGGTAAAAAGCCAGGGAATTGCCCGGCAGCCCCGGAAGATACTGTCACTCGTCCCCGGCGTGGAGTTGGTGGAAATGGCAGGCGCCGACCAGTGCTGCGGCGGCGCCGGTACATTCAGTATCAGTCATTACGACCTCTCCAAAAAGATTTTGGGCCGCAAGATCAACGCCATTAAAAATACCGGGGCCGGCCTGGTCACCACTTCCTGCCCGGCATGTTCCATGCAGCTCGGGCACGGACTGGCGGAACACGGCATGGCGCCGGAAATCAAACACCCGGTGGAACTGCTGGCCCGGGCATATAAACAGACCGGCCAGTCCAGCAAAATAAGTTAACCGTAAATCGAGCAGCTAGAAGTCGGGAAACTACTCCCGCCTTCTGGCTACTCGTTTCGATTTATCAGACACCCATGCCGCTAGCGCGGCACCAGCAGAGGGATGAAAATAGGTATTTTCAGGGCAAAAAGTATAAGCACTTTCTGATGAATGGGGGTTGTTAAGGGGGTACGCCCCCTTATATTAATTGCAGGAGGGTAACAGCGAAGCTTAGAAAAACCCATAAAAATCCAAAAATATTTTTTGTCAAAGAATATCGAAATGGTCCTTTTCAGACACGCTTTGGACCCTTTCGCACATTTTGGCAGGAATTAACAAGCAAAATTTAGAATTTATAATCCAACACATACAAAAAACAATTTTTTATCAGAAGGTGGAAAAAGCAATATGGATAAAATGCCGATTTCAGCTGCAATTCTACAATCAATACCCGAAGCTTATTTTATTATACCGCTAACACGATCCAAGCCGGACTGCTCGCAGGCGGCAGTCAACCAGCGTTTAATGGTGTCAT
>CAZGXM010000012.1:30683-42595 GCA_964529795.1 uncultured Thermoanaerobacteraceae bacterium | reverse complement strand
CGTTCGTTTTGTGGAGGCACATCACCGCCTGGACAAAAAGCCTTTTTGGGAATCTGTACAGAGTTGACTAAAATTTACCGGAAGTGATATACTATTTTGTAGCATAAATGAACAAGCCTTCTTCATGTTGAAGAAGGTCCTTTCTTTGTGTACCCTTCGTTTTTCCTGACAATCGTGGCATTCCTTTTTGTTTCCCTTGAAAAAGAATAAAATTGAGGTGAAAAAATGAATATTTCCGATCTTGAAAACAAGACTATGGCTGAGTTGTTGAAAATTGCCCGGGGCTTGGAACTTTCCGGCTACTCAAAGCTGCGTAAAAAGGAACTGGTTTTTGAAATCCTAAAGGTGCAGACGGAAAAGGACGGCCATCTCTTTGCCCAGGGAGTGTTGGAAATATTACCCGACGGGTATGGCTTCCTGCGGCCCTTTGCCTACCTGCCCAGTAACGATGATATTTACGTTTCCCCATCGCAGATTCGCCGTTTTGACCTGCGCACCGGCGATTTGGTAGCCGGGCAAGTGCGCCCGCCCAAGGATACCGAACGCTATTTTGCCCTGCTGCGGGTGGAAAGTGTCAACAACCTGGATCCCGAACTTTCTCCGGAAAGATTGCACTTTGACGGTTTGACGCCCATTTATCCTCAGGAGCGGTTGACCCTGGAGACCGCCAACGGGAACGTGGCCACCAGAATAATTGATTTGATTGCGCCCCTGGGCAAAGGCCAGAGAGGGCTGATTGTCTCGCCCCCCAAAGCGGGCAAGACCACCTTGCTGAAGCGAATAGCCAACAGTATCACGGAAAACTACCCGGATACGGAACTGCTGGTGCTGCTGATAGATGAAAGGCCGGAAGAGGTCACGGACATGCAGCGGTCTGTTGCCGGAGAGGTGGTCAGTTCCACTTTTGATGAACCGCCGGAAAATCATGTAAAAGTAGCAGACATGGTGCTGGAGCGGGCCAAGCGCCTGGTGGAACACAAGAAGGATGTGGTTATCCTGCTGGACAGCATTACCCGCTTGGCCCGGGCCCACAACCTGGTTGTACCGCCCAGCGGGCGTACCCTGTCCGGGGGAGTGGACCCCTCGGCACTGCACAAACCGAAACGCTTTTTTGGGGCTGCCAGGAATATTGAGGAAGGTGGGAGCCTGACAATTTTGGCTACCGCCCTGGTGGAAACCGGCAGCAGGATGGATGAGGTGATTTTTGAAGAGTTTAAAGGGACCGGCAATATGGAATTGATACTGGACCGCCGCCTGGCGGAAAGACGAATATTCCCCGCCATTGATGTCAAACGCTCCGGTACGCGGAAAGAAGAACTGCTGTTAAGCAAGGATGAACTGGAGTTATCCTGGAAGTTCCGGCATACCACCAACAACATGTCATCTCATGAAGTGACGGAAATGCTGGTCGACGCGCTCAATAAAACCAAGAAAAATGCGGACCTGCTGCGGGTATTACCTCAATTGTTTCCATAAGATAAACCGGCAGGTGCTGCCCGCGGTATAAAAACATCACAATTCGGCAAAAATATTGCTGTATCCGTGCAGAAAATATTTCCAAAGGAGGAAGTAACACATGCGCAAAACAGTACTATTTTTGCTGGTTTTAATATTATTTACCGGCGGGACGGTGACTGCTTTCGCTGAACAAATCCCTTACGATTTGGCAGTCTTGACCGGTTCAGCTGCTACCGGCGAGCGGGAAAACAGCTTTATTGCCAGGTATAATGTTTCACCGGGGGACAGTCTTGCCAGCATAGCCCGGAAATTTGGTCTTGACTGGCAGCTGCTGGCGGTGATGAACAATTTAAGTGACCCGGATAAAATTTATCCCGCCCAACAGCTATTTCTACCGGTGATGCAGGAGGATTACGTGGTGGTCAAGCCAGGTGGTACCTTATGGGATATTGCCAAAAAATTTGCGGTCAGGGTTGCGGATTTGGCCTTTGAAAACGGGATAAAAAATCCCGAGCTGCTGCAGGTCGGTCAAAAACTGCGCATTCCCGGCATACCGGTAATCCCCACCTTTTTGCAGGATGGAGATGAAGCGGTACAAACCCTTTCCAGAGGTGAGGGCGGCTTTGTTTTTTCCTGGCCGCTGGTTGGCACCGTCACTTCTCTTTACGGCCCGAGGGGCAGCGAGTTTCATCACGGCATCGATGTCAGTACTGAGGGTAGTGATGTTGTCAGAGCTGCCGCCGGGGGAAAGGTGATGTTTTCCGGCTGGATGAACAGTGTTTACGGAAATACGGTTATTATCCGTCACGGGCGAGAGTACCGTACCCTCTATGCCCATAACAGCGAAAACCTGGTTAAAGAAGGCCAGGCAGTCAGGGCGGGCCAGGCAATTGGCCGGGCAGGCGCCTCCGGGCGGGCTACGGGCCCGCACCTGCATTTTGAAATTTACCGCAACGATAACCCGGTGGACCCGTTGCAGCTTCTTGCCGGGGAGTGAACACCGGTACTTGACCAACGGAGAGGAGAAAGCCATGTTCAAGCTTTTGTTTGCAGATGAAAAGGGTAAGCTGCGCGACCACCCCGCGTGGGGAATGGTGGGCAGGACCGGGCTCACCTTTGTTGAGCCCTTGCCTGAGGAAATGATACCCCTGCCGGAGGGAGCTGCGCTCACCGTGGTACCTTACAGCATACCGGTGGGGATAAATGAGCATGGTGAATTTGCTTCCCTCTCCACCAACCCTTTCAAAAAAAACGGTGAACGGGTTTACCCCGTGGCAGCACTGCTTCCCCAGGGTTTTACCCGTTTACTTTTACCCGGGTTTACAGGGACGGAAAAAAGTATCCCTTTACTGGGATATACTGCGGTGGGGGTGAGAGATGGCCGGCTTTACGTGGCGGCAGTGCAGACCGACGAACACTGCCGCTGGCATCCCAAATTCTTTAATACGGAAGACTTGCCGGCAAGGGTTTCTCAACTCACCGCTGCTTTTAAGGGGAACCGGCTAATCCGGCAGTTGGCCAAATGTGCCCTGGATTACGGCTGTTTTACGGCACAGAACATGTTTTACGGTCGCTGGGAAGCGGGTATCCCTGTATCTCCCACCTGCAACGCCCGCTGTTTGGGTTGTATCTCTCTGCAGGAAAGCGAGTGCTGCCCGTCACCCCAGGAAAGAATTGATTTTATACCCACTGTCCAAGAAATCGTCCAACTGGCGGCACATCATCTCAGCCTGCCCCGGGGGGAAATAGTCAGTTTCGGGCAGGGCTGCGAAGGCGAGCCTTCCCTGCAGGCGGCTCTACTGGTCGAAGCAATTAAACGGGTTAGAAACGAGACAGGCCGGGGAACAATCAATATCAACACCAATGCCGGCTATACTGCCGGCATCAAAAAACTTTGTGACGGTGGTTTGGACTCCATGCGGGTCAGCTTGATTTCTGCGGAGACGGGAGACTACCGTGCCTATTATCGCCCGAAAAACTACTCTCTGGAACAAGTAAAAGCCTCCCTTGCTTACGCGGCGGCAAAGGGGGTTTACTGTTCTCTGAACTTATTGGTATTTCCCGGATTTACCGATACCGAGCGGCAGTTGGAGGCCCTCATTTCTTTTGTTAAAGATGCGGGTATTGCCATGATCCAACTGCGGAACTTGAATATTGATGCCAACGTGTTGTTTGCGGAAGTTAGACCTGACGGTGAGCCGTTGGGCATGCTGGCTGTCATTGACATTTTAAAAGAAGAACTGCCCGGGGTTATTATCGGCAATTATTCCAAACCCGTTTGACTTTGGGGACGGTTTTTGACTTGAATTCCAAAACGTGGAAAATAATCAAGAGTGTTGCAAAGGGCAAAACCCTGTGCTATAATGACAGGAGCGCTTCAGTGAATGATCAGGAAAGAGGTGAACCGCGATGAAGGAAGGCATTCATCCAAAATACGAGGAAACAACCATTTATTGTGCCTGCGGCAATTCAATCAAGACCAAGGCCACAAAGAAAGATATCCGGGTTGAAATTTGTTCGGCCTGCCATCCTTTTTACACTGGCAGCCGCCAGCGGTTGGTAGAAAGAGGCGGGCGTGTTGAGCGGTTTAAAAAGAAATACGGCATGTAAAAAGCGGGGCACGGGCTTCGCTTTTTCTTTGTTTTTACATTCTTACCGGGCTATCGGCTTGGATAAAATTTATACCCGCAAGCAAGGACGGAGGCATTCGGGAATAAGGCAGTTTCTCTTTCCAGCAGCCGATTTTTGATATAATATATTAGTGTGCAACCTGTATTAAGGGAGAGGTACTATGGCGAAAAAATTTCAATACGGCGGCCAGGCGGTTATTGAAGGCGTGATGATGCGCGGCCGTAAGGGTGTCGCAGTAGCCGTGCGCCGTCCTAGCGGCGAGATTGTCATGGACGAACAGCCGCTGCTTTCCTGGCTGGATAAACTTTCACTGCTGAAGAAGCCCTTTGTCAGGGGGTTTCTGGCACTGATTGAGGCCCTGGTGCTTGGTATCAAGGCTTTGAGCTTTTCAGCCAGCCAGGCGGCGGGAGAAGAGGAAGAAGAACTGTCTTCCCGGCAGATAGCGGTAACCATTATCATCGCCTTTAGCCTGGCCATACTTTTGTTTGTGGTACTGCCCACCTGGTCGGCGCAGGTTTTGGGCTCAAATCGGTCTGAATTATGGAAAAACCTCATCGAGGGGATTATCAGGATAGCGGTTTTCTTGATCTATATAGTAGCGATTTCCCGGCTGAAAGATATCCAGCGGGTTTTTCAGTACCACGGGGCGGAGCATAAGGTGATTTCCACCTATGAGCGGGGCGAGGAACTAAAGGTTGAAAATGTCCGCAAGTATTCCACCCTGCATCCCCGCTGCGGTACCAGTTTCCTGTTGATTGTGATGATAATGACCATCATTGTATTTTCCGTGCTGGCCTTTGACCGCCTGCTTTTGCGCATTTTGTCCCGTATTCTGCTGATGCCGCTGGTGGCGGGCATTGCCTATGAAATTATCAAGTTTACCGGCAAACATCCTGACAAGGGCTGGGTGCGGCTGGTCGGCGCCCCGGGAATGTGGTTGCAGAAGCTGACCACCAGGGAACCCGAAGATGACCAGATTGCCGTGGCTATTGATGCTTTGCAGGCAGTACTCAGCCAGGATGTTGAAGAAGAATTAAAAGTAGAAGATGCAGGTCAATGCAATTCGGATACTGTCAGAGGTGAAGAGGTATGTTGGAAAAACTGAAACAAGTGGAAGAAAAATATGAAGAACTGGGGAGGCTTATGAGCGATCCGGAGGTCATTGCCGATACCGCCCAGTTTCAAAAGCATGCCAAGGCCCACGCGGCGCTGCAGGGAGTGGTGGAGACCTTCCGGCAGTATAAAAAAGTTGTTTCCGACCTGGAAGAAGCCAAAGCACTGTTTGAAGACGACCTGGAGGCGGACTTCCGGGAAATGGTGGAAAATGAAATTGAGGAGCGCAGTCGGGAAAAGCGCGAACTGGAAGAGAAACTGAAGATTTTACTGCTACCCA
The DNA here is from genome assembly GCA_964529795.1 of uncultured Thermoanaerobacteraceae bacterium. Classification (GTDB taxonomy): domain Bacteria; phylum Bacillota; class JADQBR01; order JADQBR01; family JADQBR01; genus CAZGXM01. The sequence goes on along the minus strand of CAZGXM010000012.1, from coordinate 37,113 downwards.
AAGACCCCAACGACGAGAAAAACGTGATCATGGAAATCCGTGCCGGGGCCGGTGGCGATGAAGCAACGCTGTTTGCCGGCGACCTCTTTCGCATGTACGGCCGCTACGCGGAGAATCACGGCTGGCGCACCGAAGTGCTCAGCCTGCATGAAACGGATATTGGCGGTATCAAGGAGGTGTCCTTTTTAATTGAAGGACAGGGTGCTTACAGCAGGCTCAAGTTTGAAAGCGGTGTCCACCGGGTACAGCGGATTCCCACCACCGAGTCCGGCGGGCGTATTCACACTTCCACCGCCACGGTGGCTGTACTGCCCGAGGCTGAAGAAGTGGACGTGGAGATAAATCCCAATGATTTACGTATTGACGTGTTCTGCGCCAGCGGACCCGGCGGCCAGTCCGTAAACACTACCCAGTCGGCGGTACGTATTACGCACCTGCCCACGGGGTTGGTGGTATCCTGCCAGGACGAGAAGTCCCAGCACAAAAACAGGGACAAGGCAATGAAGGTGCTGCGTGCCCGGCTTTTGGACCTGGCCCAGCAGGAGCAGCAGGGAGAGATGGCTTCCACCCGGAAGTCGCAGGTTGGGACCGGTGACCGCAGCGAGCGCATCCGCACCTATAATTTCCCTCAAAGCCGGGTGACGGACCATAGAATTGGCCTGACCCTGCATAAGCTGGAAATGATTCTCCAGGGTGAACTGGATGAAATTATCGAGGTGCTGATTACAACTGACCAGGCGGAAAAAATCAAAGAGGTGGAATAGGTGACCAACCGGGAGGCTTTGATGCGGGCCACCCGGCAGCTTCAGGATGCCGGTGTGGAGAACCCCCGCCTTGATGCCGGCGTGCTGCTACAGCATGTATGGGGATTTTCTACGGTTGAGTTGTTTAACAATTTGCACGTGGAAATGGATTGCCCTGTTCAAAACAGGTTTTTAAAACTTGTGGAGAGGCGGGCAAAACGGGAACCGCTGCAGTATCTTACCGGCAAGCAAGAATTCATGTCACTGGAGTTTCACGTGTCGCCCGATGTCTTGATACCCCGGGGAGACACGGAAATACTGGTGGAGGAAGGGCTGGGCTTGATCTCCCGGCACGGGTTTCGCCGCTGTGCCGACGTGGGTACGGGCAGTGGTGCTATCGCCTGCAGTATTGCCCATTATACTGACGTGACCGTATGGGCTACGGATATTTCCCCCCGTGCCTTGGCTGTGGCCCGCAGAAACGCCGCGGCCACCGGTGTGGCTCACCGGGTTGACTTTTTGCACGGTGATTTGCTGGAACCGCTGGCGGCCGCCGGTATTCGGGTGGAACTGCTGACGGCTAACCTGCCTTATATACCCACTGCACAGCTGGATACCCTGGCACCGGAACTGGGTTACGAACCGGTGGCCGCCCTGGACGGCGGGGCAGACGGGCTGGATTATTACCGCAGGCTGTTACCGCGGCTGGGTCCGGTGCTGGAACCGGGAGGATTTCTATTAATTGAGATCGGCTGGGATCAGGGTGAGTTGGTGTCCCGCCTTGCACGCGAGTATGGCTTGACTGATTATCAACTGCTAAAAGATTACGGCAACCGTGACCGTATATTTAAAATACGTTACGGCCAAACCGGAATTTTGGAAAGTTCATAGGTGCATCATTTTCAAAGCAGGGCTGATCATGACTACACAACAAAACGTCAAAACAAAAAAACAAAAAAAAATTACTGCCTGGCTGCTCTTTGCCGGGTTTTTTCGCATTGGCGCATTTACTATCGGCGGCGGCTATGCCATGATACCCATCATTCAGCGGGACCTGGTGGAGCGCAACAGGTGGTTGGAAAAGGAAGAGTTTTTGGATTTAATTGCTGCCGCTCAATCCATTCCCGGGGTTATCACTGCCAACACCGCTGCGGTGGTGGGATACAGGTTGGCCGGCTTGAAGGGAGCCCTGGTATCGATGCTGGGGGCCGTACTGCCCTCCTTTTTAATTATTCTGCTTATTGCCAACTTCCTGCTGCGTTTTCAGGATAACGTCTACGTGGACAATTTTCTTGCCGGTGTCAGGCCTGCAGTGGTGGGACTGCTGTTTTATGCCGCTTTTTCACTGGGGGGAAAAGCCCTTTCTACACCGGTCAACTGGGTATTGTTCATGCTGGCCCTGGCGGCTTTGGTCATATTCAACGTACATCCCATTGTGGTGATTGTTTTGGCCGGTTCTGCCGGGTTTTTCTTGTTCAATAAGAAGATGGAGAGTTAGGCCATGTTATTAAAATTATTCCTCAATTTTGCGAAAATCGGTGCCTTCAGTTTTGGCGGCGGTTACGTCATTATTACGCTGCTCTACCGGGAAATGGTAAATATCCACGGCTGGCTGACAAAAGCGCAAATGGTGGACATGGTAGCAGTAGCCCAAATGACTCCCGGGCCCATTGCCATAAATTTGGCTACCTTTGTGGGCTATAGCCTTGGCGGTTTCCCCGGCGCTGTCAGCGCGACTATGGGTCTGGTCACCCCTTCTCTGATTTTGGCTCTGATGGTGGCCAAATTTTTAACACGTTTTCAGGGAGAACAGGCGGTAAAGGCCGTTCTCGCCGGGGTCAGGCCGGTGGTGATTGCCTTGATTGCCGCCGCGGCGGTCTTTTTGGTACATGGCGCGGTGAAGGACATTTTTGGTGTTATTACGGCCGCGGCAGTGGTATTACTGGCCGCTGTTACCCGGCTGCACCCCATTATTTTAATAATGATTGCCGGTATTATGGGAATGATTATATACTAGAAGGGACTTGGCAGGAAAAAAGATTTCTTCCATATAGGCAGGATTTGGCTGGAGGGGCAGGAAATAATATTTGGAAGTTCCTTTGCCGGCAGCAGGTACAACAGCAGCCTGCCCTGAGCAGGAGGTATTTTCTTACGAAATTGATAGCCTTGAGGAGTCGGCCATGAGCGGCTTCTTCCTTACTGTAAACATGCTTACGGATATCTGGTTTGCTGACGTTGGTAATATGGATGTTTTTCCGGGGCGGGTTGAATTGAGGTGATCACATGAAAACCAAACTGATAAGAGTTCATCCGGAAATACCCGATGTTCAAAAGCTTTCCCTGGCGGGCAAGATTATTAAAAAAGGCGGGCTGGTAGCGTTCCCCACGGAAACGGTGTATGGTTTGGGGGCCAACGCCATGGACCGGGAGGCGGTGGCGAAAATTTTCCGGGCCAAGGGCAGGCCGGCTGATAACCCCTTGATCGTACATATCGGTCGCGCTGCAGAAGTGAAGTTTTTGACTGCCTACCTGCCCGCGAGGGCGGCTGAACTGATGAAAGAGTTTTGGCCGGGGCCGCTGACGGTTGTACTGCCCTGTCATCCTCGCGTACCGAAAATTGTTTCCGCCGGGCTGGACACTATCGCCATCAGGATGCCCCGGCACCCGGTGGCCCTGGCATTGATTAAAACTGCCCGGGTACCCATTGCCGCACCCAGTGCCAATCGTTCGGGCAAGCCCAGTCCCACCACCGCCAGTCACGTGTTGAAGGACTTGGCCGGAAGAATTGATGCCGTTCTTGACGCCGGCCCCTGCAACGTGGGGGTGGAGTCCACCGTGGTCGACCTGACCACACCTGTTCCCACCGTGCTCCGACCCGGCGGGGTGACATTGGAGCAGCTGCAGGCGGTGTTGGGTGAGGTGGAGATGGACCGGGCCCTGCGCACCGGGGAAGCGCCCCGGGCACCGGGAATGAAATACGTGCATTATGCGCCGGAAGGGGAATTGATTTTGGTGGAGGGGGATTTCCCCCTGGTTTTTGAAAAAATCAAACAGATCTACCGGTACTATCTATCCCGGGGGATGCGGGTGGCAATTTTGGCGGCGGAGGAACATGTCTTTCGCTATCGCCAGGAATTGCAGCCGGAAATATTAATTTCCCTGGGAGCAAGGAGTGCGCCGGAAACCGCTGCAAGCAAACTTTACGGCGTTTTACGCGCCTGTGACAACAAACAGGCCCGGGTAATACTTTGCGAGGCATTTCCCAGGGTAGGTGTGGGAGTTGCCCTGATGAACCGACTGGAGAAAGCGGCAAAGAGGCGAATTTCCTTTTAAATTTCCGTGTTGGACGGTAATGTTTCTGTATTGGTTTGCTTTTGAGAATCCTGGTTTGACCAGATCCTGTTATATAATTTCCGGCAAAAGAATACCATGATAGCAAGGTCCTGGAGAAACGAGGCTATCATGGTATGGAAATATTGTTTTTAAGTTTTTTTGCCGGGCTGGCCACCTTACTGGGCGGCCTGGCGGTGGCGCTGCAGCAGGGTCTTGGTGAACGCGCCCTGGCAGTAGTGCTGGGCAGCGCTGCAGGCATAATGGCCGGAGTGGTTTTATTGGACCTGCTCCCGTCGGCATGGCAGCAGGGGGATATGCCGTCCACCGTGGAAGGATTTTTTTTTGGCATCCTGTTCCTTTTTTTGCTGGACCGGATTTTCTCCTTTACCATGCCTGCCGGCCCCCGGGAAAGGGACCGTTATTATATGCTTAACATGGGTTACCTGATAGCGGTGGGCATAGCCCTTCACGATTTACCGGAAGGGATGGCCATTGCCGTCGGCTATGCGGCGGAGGTGGAGTTGGGGATAGTACTGGTTGTTGCCATTGCCTTGCACAATATACCCGAGGGCATGGCTACCGCCGCCCCGTTACTAATGGGTGGCAGCAGCCTGCGGAAAATTATGTTTATCAATGGTGTTGTCAGTTTATTTACACCTCTGGGAACTTTAATGGGTATGCTGCTGATACATTTTTCCGCCCGTGCTCTTGGTGAATTGCTGGCGGTGGCCGCCGGTGCCATGGTATACATAATCCGTTTTGAACTGGTACCGGAGGCAAGAAGGCGCCATCCCAACTATGCCCTGTTGGGAATGCTCTCCGGAACGGCCGTCAGCGTGCTGTTGGCTTTTTGGCATGGACTTTAAAGCCCGGATACTGGCTGATAAGCATATTTTGGAAGTGAAGCAGCATTTGTTTTTCAACGTTGATGGGAAAGACTAAAATATAGATGCAACTGTAAGACGGCGGCAGCGAGGAGGGTGGAAATGGATTATTTTACATTAATGGCGGTGTCAGTAGCTTTAGGAACGGACGCTTTTTCTCTGGCCCTGGGCCTTGGCACCACCGGTGTACGCCTGCGCCGTATTCTGGAAATTTCCCTGGTGGTCAGCGTGTTTCACGTATTTATGCCCCTGATCGGTCTGATTATCGGAGATTTTTTGGGCCGGGTGGTGGGAAATGTGGCCACCGTGACCGGTGCATTGGTTGTCATATTTATTGGCCTGCAGATGCTCTGGGAAAGTGTCAGGCCGCAGTTGGCCCGACTGGGATTTGCCCGGAAAACTGGCGAAGATAAAAAACCTGATTTGCAAGTCGTTACCGGCTTTTGGGCCATGGCCGTGCTGGCGGGCAGCGTCAGTATGGATGCCTTAAGCGTGGGTTTTAGTTTGGGCACTTTTAAAGCCAACCTGGCCACTACGGTGCTGGTGATGGGTGTGGTGGCCGGAGTAATGACTGCGACAGGTTTTTTTTCCGGGCGCCAGTTGGGCGCCTGGTTCGGTACCAAAGCCCAGACTGCGGGCGGTATCATCCTCCTGATCATTGGCGTCAGACTGTTTTTTACGTAATTCTTATAAATCTTTTCCCGCAGGACAAGCTTTGACTGGAGGTAACAAGTGTGTCTTGTTTACAGGTTTTTATTCCAAGGGATGACCTGAGCGCGCACTTCGAACCGCGAACATCAAACCGCGAATTTGGGGGGTGTTGTTATGCTGAAAATATTGTTTGTCTGTACCGGTAATACCTGTCGTAGCAGCATGGCGGAAATCCTGGCGAAAAAAATGATTGCTGACAGGGGTTGGCAGGACAGGCTTTCCGTTTCCTCCGCCGGCATTGCCGCCCTGGATGGTATGCCCGCTTCCCCGCTTGCAGCGGCAGTAATGTCCCGGCGGGGACTGGACCTGACAGGTCATAAGTCCAGGATGGCGGTTGCTCCCTTGCTCGCGGAGGCCGACCTTATCCTCACCATGACTGAGGGTCACAAGACGGCGCTGGCAGGACAGGTTTCCGCCGGCAAGCTTTTCACCCTGGGTGAATACAGCGGCGAACCCGGTGATATTGCCGACCCCATTGACGGTTCCCCGGAAATTTACCAGCAGTGTGCCGACCAGTTGGAACGCTTGGTAACCAGGGCGCTGGAGAAGGTATTGAAAGAAAAGGACGATTGGGGAAAAAGTTAGGCTTGATTCTTATTTATCGGTATTTTAAGAGGAAATAAGGCGATTCATGTAGAACCAAAGTCTGGGGCAACTGGTTAAGTTGATTTAGGGACGATTCTTGACCCCGAAGGAATACCCGGACTCGAACCTCGAACCTCGAACTTCGAACATCGAACAGGAGGAATACCCGGACTC
>CAZGXM010000012.1:7733-30583 GCA_964529795.1 uncultured Thermoanaerobacteraceae bacterium | reverse complement strand
GAACATCGAACATCGAACCTCGAACATCGAACAGGAGGAATACCCGGACTCGAACATCGAACATCGAACCTCGAACATCGAACAGGAGGAATACCCGGACTCGAACCTCGAACCTCGAACTTCGAACATCGAATAGCGGGAGGTTTTAGGATGAGAATTGCCATAGGCAGTGACCATGGCGGGTACCGCTTAAAAGAAACCATTAAGGTTTTTTTTGACGAAATCGGTTTACATTATCAGGATTTTGGTACTGTGGACGAGGAATCCGTGGATTACCCGGACTTTGCCCAAAAGGTGGCGGCAGCGGTGGCCGCCGGTGAGTATGACCGGGGGATTGTGGTCTGCGGTACCGGTATCGGTGTTGCCATTGCTGCCAACAAGGTGCGCGGTATCCGGGCGGCTTTATGCCACGACGTATTTTCCGCCAAAGCATCCCGGGAACACAACGATGCCAATGTTCTTACCCTGGGCCAGCGGGTTATCGGCCCCGGTTTGGCCCTGGAGATTGTTAAAGCATGGCTAAAGGCTGATTTTGCCGGTGGCAGACACCAAAGACGGGTTGATAAAATCAAGGCCATTGAAGAAAAATATTTATAGGGAAAATTTTTCGGGGGATTAAATCCTCTTTTTAAGGTTAAGGAGGTTTTTCATCATGGATATCAAAGGAATAGCGGGGCAGGTAGGAGAGGCCGTGGAATTTTTGCTGGCCCGGGCCCGACCGGAACCGGAAATGATGCTGGTGGTGGGATGCAGCACCAGTGAAGTGGTTGGCAAGAAGATCGGCACTGCCTCCAACGAGGAAGTTGCCGCGGCCATTTTTCAACCCATTGCTGAAGCCTGCCGGCGGAACAGCCTGGCAATGGCTTTCCAGTGCTGCGAGCACCTGAACCGCGCCCTGGTGGTGGAAAAGGAAACTGCCAGGCGGCGAAATTTGTACATCGTCCGGGCGGTTCCCAGGTCCGGTGCGGGCGGTGCGTTGGCTGCCAGGGCATACCGGGAATTTAAACAGCCCGTTTTGGTGGAAAAGGTCTCAGCCCAGCTGGGCATGGATATCGGTGACACTTTTATCGGCATGCACCTGGAGCCGGTTTTCAAGCCGGTACGAGCGCCGGTGAAAGCAATTGGCAGGGCCAATTTAACCATGGGATACAGCAGGCCTAAACTGATTGGCGGTGAGCGGACCATTTACTGCGAGTAACACGAGAGGAGAAAAGCAATGGAACACTTAACACATCTTCGCGAAATTGATCCCCAAGTTGCTGATGCCATCGGCAGGGAGGAAAACAGGCAGAAAAACAGTTTGGAACTGATCGCTTCGGAGAACTTTGTCAGTGAGGCGGTACTGGAGGGTTTGGGTACCGTGTTGACAAACAAATATGCCGAGGGTTACCCGGGCAAACGTTATTACGGCGGCTGCCAGTTTGTGGATGTGGTGGAAGAGTTGGCCCGCACCCGGGCGAGGGAGTTATTTGGCGCAGAACACGCCAACGTCCAGCCTCATTCAGGCGCCCAGGCCAATGTCGCTGTTTATTTTGCGATGTTAAAGCCAGGAGATACGGTCATGGGAATGAACCTGGCCCACGGCGGTCATCTGACTCACGGCAGCGCCGTGAACATTTCCGGCCGGTACTATTCATTTGTTCCCTACGGTGTCAGCCGTGAGGACGAACGGCTGGATTATGATGAAATTTACCGGCTGGCCCGGGAGCACAGACCCAGGCTGATCGTGGCCGGTGGCAGCGCTTACCCGCGTGTTTTTGATTTTCAACGGTTTCAGGAAATTGCCCGGGCCGTTGGGGCAAAGTTAATGGTGGATATGGCCCATATTGCGGGACTGGTTGCCGCCGGGGTTCACCCGTCACCGGTGCCGGTGGCTGAATTCGTTACCACCACCACCCATAAAACCCTGCGGGGACCGCGGGGCGGCATGATACTTTGCAAGGAGGAATACGCTGCTGCCGTGGATAAAGCGATCTTTCCCGGCACCCAGGGTGGGCCTTTGATGCATGTCATTGCCGCCAAGGCTGTAGCTTTAAAGGAGGCTCTCAGTGATGAATTTAAAGCCTACCAGCAGCAGATTGTGAAAAATGCCAAAAGCCTGGCCGGCGCCCTGTCGGAGAGGGGCTTTCGCCTGGTTTCCGGCGGTACGGACAACCACATGATGCTGGTGGACTTGCGTTCACATAACATTACCGGCAGGGAAGCGGAGGAACTGCTGGAAGGGATAGGCATTACAGTCAACAAGAATGCCATTCCTTTCGACCCGGAAAAACCCACCGTGACCAGTGGCATTCGTATCGGCACCCCTGCTGTTACCACCAGGGGGCTGGACGAAGAGGCCATGGAAGAGGTGGCGGAGGCCATTACTCTGGTGCTGAGCAAGCGTGACGAAGAGCGGGCAAAGGCCCGGGCCAAGAACATCGTCCAGGGTCTTTGCCGGCGGTTCCCGTTGTATCCGGGACTTTAAACTGTAATGCTTCGGTAAAAAATGACTATGGGGTTTGATGTTTGCCGGCCCGTCTGGAAGTATCACCCCACAGGAACACTCCGGATCGAACCTCGGACATCGGACCACGTGCATCGAATTTGGGGGTGACCACATGTCAAAAGTTTATGTATTGGACCACCCGCTTATCCAGCACAAGTTAACGTTAATCAGGGATGAGAACACCGGTTCCAAGGAGTTTCGGGAACTGGTGGAAGAGGTGGCCATGCTGATGACTTACGAAGTGACCCGGGATTTTCCGCTGGAAGAGGTGGAAATCAAAACCCCGGTCAGCCCGGCAAAAGCAAAGGTTATTTCCGGGCGCAAAGTGGGTATAGTACCCATTTTACGTGCCGGTCTGGGGATGATTAACGGCATGCTGCGCTTGATACCTGCAGCCAGGGTGGGCCACGTGGGGCTCTACCGTGACCCCGAGACTCTCCAGCCGGTAGAATATTACTGCAAGCTGCCCACCGATGTCACGGAAAGGGATTTGATCATCATTGACCCCATGCTGGCCACCGGCGGCTCCGCTGCTGCTGCCATCCAGTTCCTCAAGGACCGGGGTGTGAAAAACATTAAACTGGTTTGCCTGATAGCCGCACCTGAGGGAATAGAAAATGTACAGCAGCAGCATGCCGACGTGGATATTTATACTGCCGCGGTGGACGAAAAGTTAAATGACCACGGTTATATCGTACCCGGTCTCGGTGATGCCGGTGACCGCCTGTTCGGCACAAAATAGTGGGGAGAGGATTTTTTTGAGAAGGGAAACCGGTAGCCGTCCCGGTTGGGATGAATATTTCATGGAAATAGCAAAAACCGTGGCCAGACGGTCTACCTGTCTGAGGCGGCAGGTGGGCGCCGTGGCTGTGAAAGACAAAAGAATATTGAGTACCGGCTATAACGGAGCGCCCGCCGGTTTGCCCCACTGTGCCGAAACCGGCTGCCTGCGAAAAAAAATGCAGGTTCCGCCCGGGGAAAGACATGAGCTGTGCCGGGGACTGCATGCGGAGCAAAACAGCATTATCCAGGCTGCAGTGTACGGCGTCAGTATCAAAGGGGCGCTCTTTTATGTTACCCATCAACCCTGCGTGGTGTGCGCCAAGATGCTGATCAATGCCGGCATTGACAAGGTAATTATTTTGGAGGATTATCCCGACCGGTTGTCCACGGAGATGTTTCAGCAGGCCGGTATTGTTGTGGAAAAATTTGGGGAGGAGAGCGGGGGGAATTAGGTGAAGAAGAAAATTATTGCCTTGCCCCGGTTAAACAGGCTGTCACCGACACTGGAATCCACGGCCTTGAAATTGATGGAGGAAGCCGGTGAGCTGGCCCAGGCCATGGGTAAGTTCCGGGGATTAAACGGTGAACAGGACCGGGTGGAAGAAAAAGAAGCAATGCAGATGATTACCAAGGAACTGTTGGACGTGGCCCAGACCGCCGTGTCCATGATGTTTGTGCTGGAGGAACATTACGGCGTAAACATCGAAGCAGCCCTGGAGGGACATATTAAAAAACTCGTCAGAAAAGGTTACCTGTCGGGAGTAGTACAGGAGGAAAATAAATGCCAAAAGTGCTGACGATTTTCGGTACCAGGCCCGAGGCAATCAAGATGGCGCCGCTGGTCACCGCCTTGAAAAAAGAACCGGCGTACAAGACGGTGGTGGCGGTTTCCGCCCAGCACCGCGAGATGCTGGACCAGGTACTGGCTTTGTTTGGCATTGAGCCGGATTATGACCTGGATGTCATGCGGCACGGCCAGACTTTGACCGAGGTTACTTCCCGGGTGCTCAACGGCTTGGAGGGGGTAATCAACAGGGAAAAACCGGACCTTATCCTGGTCCACGGGGATACCACCACCACTTTTGCGGCGGCGTTGGCCGGGTTTTACCAGCAAATCAGCGTCGGCCACGTGGAAGCCGGCCTGCGCACTAACAACAAGTATTCCCCTTACCCTGAGGAAATAAACCGCCGCCTGACCGGGGCCCTGGCGGATTTGCATTTTGCTCCTACCGGCCGGGCCAGGGAGAACCTGCTTAATGAAGGGACTGCTGCGGAGAAAATTTTTGTTACCGGCAATACCGTCATTGATGCCCTGCTGGCCACGGTGGATGCAGGTTACAGTTTTCAGGCCCCGGAACTTGACGAGTTGGTCGGGTCCGGCAGGCAGATTGTGCTGCTCACTGCCCACCGCCGGGAAAATTGGGGGGAACCCATGGCGCGAATATTCCGGGCGGTACGTAAGCTGGTGGAGGAATTTCCCCGCTTGGCAGTGGTGTTTCCGGTGCATAAAAACCCCAGGGTCAGGCAGCTTGCCCGGGATATTTTGGGCGGTATTTCCCGCGTCTCACTGATTGAGCCGCTGGATTACCAGCCCTTTGCCAACCTGATGGCACGCTCTTATTTAATCATGACAGATTCCGGCGGTATGCAGGAAGAGGCTCCTTCCCTGGGCAAGCCTGTGCTGGTGCTGCGGGATACAACTGAACGTCCCGAAGCGGTAGCTGCAGGTACGGTTAAACTTACCGGCACCGTAGAGGAGGAAATTTACCGCCAGGTGGCGAAGCTGCTAAGCGACCGCTCCGAATACGACCGGATGGCACAGGCCGCCAACCCTTATGGCGATGGCAGGGCCTGCGCAAGAATCATCCAGTCTTTAAATTATTATTTTGGCCTTCAAGGGGAGAGACCCGCTGACTTTATGCCGCATTAGAACGCGATATTTTTCACAATATCAAGAACATTTTGTCAAATACCTCAAAAAAATGCACCGCAAAAAAAGGAATTTTTTAATAAAGCGAGAATATAACTTTCTGTACCTTGTATACATTAATTGGATAATTATAGTAAGGCCGGTATCGCTTCCAAAAATGGCCCTGAAATGCATAAATCTGTATTAAATAGAAAAATTTAAAAGGTAGGACGACCTGAAAGGCAAGAGTGCAGGAAGAAGTGAAATCATGAACAAAGATTACTGGAATTACGCCCGCTATGCCAACTTTGCCATTTCTTTCGGGATAACCATGGCCCTGAGCATTTTTTTAGGCTTTTATGGTGGCAGCTGGTTGGACAGGAGATTTGGCACGTCGCCCTGGTTTTTGCTGACGGGTATCCTGCTTGGGGTAGCTGTCTCTTTTAAAGCCCTGTTATCCGAACTGACTGTTTTGCAAAAAACGGCGGACACGGTCCCGGAGGATGATAACCATAAAGAGGAATGAAAAGTTTGGGTAAAGACCGGTATGCTCAACTGCCAAAAATGAGACAAATCGTCATATTGGGATTGGTCTTGGCCGGTGCAGCCTTTTTTTCAGGCCAGTCATCTGTGGCAGTGGGCATTGCGGCAGGGATGCCCATTAGCGCTTTGAACTATTACTTGATGGTGAGCGCTGTGGACGGTGCTGCTGAGGCGAAAAAAGCTCAGACATTTTTTTTGCGCCGTTTTTTGTACCGGACCGTGATTTCATTTGCGGCCTTGTTTCTTTCCCTGCTGGTAGGTGTCCGCTTCATGCTGGGAGTGGCCGTGGGCCTTACCCTGCAGGTGCTGGTACACATTCTGGAAGGTGTCAGTTTAATTCTTGACAGAAAGGGGTGATTTTATGGAAGAAAAACTGTATGAATTGGCCAATATCATGGAGCACTTAAAACCGCATGATGTTTTAATTGTCGGTGGTATTCCCATTACTTCCACGGTGATGACTACCTGGCTGGTAATGGCCGTGCTTTTAACTGCCGTCTTTCTTGCCACCCGGAACTTGAGCAGTAAGCCCAGGGGCGTTCAGCATCTTTTGGAATTGTTGGTAGGCTTTATTCAGGGGATGCTGGAAGATGCAATGGGTAAAGAAGGAAGAAAATATTTACCACTTATTGCCACGTTGTTTTTATTCATACTCAGTCTGAATTTATCCTGGTTTATTCCCACTGTAAAACCGCCGACCATTGACCTCAGTACCACTGCGGCTTTTGGTATCACCACCATTGTACTGGTACAGATTTTTGCCATTCAGAAAAAAGGCATCAGGGGTTACCTGCATCATTTTACCGAACCCACTATTGTTTTGGCACCGTTAACCATAGTGGAAGAGTTTGTGAAACCGGTTTCATTGTCCTTGCGTCTGTTTGGTAACATGTTTGGCGAGAAGATGGTAGTCACCATTCTTTTCATATTGCTGCCCTTAATTGTCCCTACCCCGATAATGCTTTTGGGTGTATTGATGGCGTTAATCCAGGCGTTGGTTTTCACCATTCTGCCGATTACCTATATCCAAACGTTTATCAAGGGTCACTAGCAAGTCAGCACTGAGTGGGGGCTTATGAAACTTATAGCAAAATTTTTGAAAGGAGGGGAATTTAATGACAGCTTTGGGTTTTATCGGCGTGGGTATTGCCATTGGTTTGGCGGCCATGGGTTCCGCCCTGGGCCAAGGTAATGCGTCCGCCAGCGCCATGGAAGGTATTGCCCGCCAGCCGGAGGCTTCCGGTGAAATCAGAACTACCTTACTGTTAGCCCTGGCATTTATGGAAGCTCTTACGCTTTTCACATTCGTTATTGCTATCTTAATGTGGACCAAGCTCTAAGGATTAATTCAAAAGTTTGACGGGGCGGATAAGAGTTTTTTTCTTATTCGCCCACCTACTATTTATCGGGCAAGAGGGGAGGTAAAACCTATGGCAATCCTGAACGCGCTAAACTTCAATGTCTGGACATTCCTCTTTCAAGTAGTCAATCTTTTAATTGTGATTGCTATTTTAAATAAATTATTATACCAACCTGTTACCAAAATCATGCGGGAGCGGGAAGAAAAGATAGAGAATTCCATCAGCGAGGCCAACAAGGCCCAAAAAGAGGCGGAAAAGCTTCTGGGCGAGTATGAGAGCAAAATGGAGAATGCGAAAAAAGAGGCCCGGGAAATTATCAGCAGCGCCAACAAGATGGGCGAGGACATGAAACAAAGGATTATCGCCGACGCCCAGGCAGAAGCGGCCAAAACCCTGGCCAAGGCCAAGGAGGAAATTGCCGCTGAAAAGGCCAAGGCCCTGGCGGAAATTCGTGACGAAGTTGCCACCCTGGCCATGCTGGCAGCCGGGAAGGTAGTGGGCCGTGCCATCGATGACGAAGACCAGAAAAAACTGGTTGAAGAATTTGTATCCGAGGTAGGCGAATTACAATGATCGACAGGACTATTGCGCGGCGTTACGCCCGGGCGTTTTTTGCCATTGCCCGGGAAAAAGGTCGGGTCGAGCAGTTTGAAGAAGAACTGAAACTGGTGGTTGGCGCCATTGCGGCCAATGCCCGGTTGAAACGGGTAGTGGAACACCAGCTCATTGAGCCGGAAAAAAAGAAAGATTTGTTCGATAAAATTTTCAGCGGCAAGGTTTCCGCGGAGACGCTGAATTTTATCAGGCTTACTTTTGACAAGCGGCGGGAACGATACCTTGAGCAGATGCTGCGGGAATATACCGTCCTGGCCGACGAAGCGAGAAACGTGGTGGCGGCCACAGTCAGGACCGCCAAAGAGTTGACACCGGGCCACTATCAAGCGATCAAGGAAAAATTGTCGCAGATAACGGGCAAGGAAATCAGGTTGGAGACCAAAGTGGACCCGGACCTGATTGCCGGGGTGGTCGTGAAAATCGGTGACCGTGTCTATGACGGCAGCGTTGCCAACCGCCTGAAAGGTTTAAAAGCACACTTGACTAAAGTGCATTTTTCCAAAGATAGGGGTGAAGTAGCCGATGAGCATAAGGCCTGAAGAAATAAGCTCAATCTTGAAGCAGCAGATTGAGCGTTACGAGGCAGAAGTAGAAGTTACTGACATAGGCACCGTAATTCAGGTCGGTGACGGGATTGCGCGTATCTATGGACTGGCAAAGGCCATGGCCGGAGAATTGCTGGAATTTCCCGGCGGTATTTACGGCATGGTACTCAACCTGGAAGAAGACAATATTGGTGCGGTTATCCTTGGTCCTTACACGGCGATTAAGGAAGGGGACGAGGTCAAGCGTACGGGAAGAATTGTGGAGGTCCCCGTTGGCGAGGCAATGGTCGGCCGGGTTGTCAACCCGCTGGGACAGCCCATCGACGGCAGGGGGCCCATCGAAACCGAACATTTCAGACCCATTGAAAGTCCCGCTCCCGGTGTTGTTTACCGGAAGCCTGTGGAGGAGCCGCTGCAGACCGGTCTTAAGTCCATTGACTCCATGGTCCCCATTGGCCGCGGTCAGCGGGAATTGATCATTGGCGACCGCCAGACCGGCAAGACGGCGCTGGCCATTGACACCATTATCAACCAGAAGGGCCAGGGTGTAATCTGTGTTTACGTGGCTATCGGCCAGAAGGCATCCACCGTGGCCAGTGTGGTGCAGAAGCTGGAGGAACACGGTGCCATGGACTATACCATCGTGGTTTCCGCCACCGCCAGCGAACCGGCGCCGCTTCTTTACATTGCTCCCTATGCCGGCTGCGCCATGGGAGAGTATTTCATGTATCAGGGCAAGCACGCCTTGTGTGTTTACGATGACCTTTCCAAGCAGGCTGCCGCTTACCGGGAGTTGTCCCTGCTGTTGAGACGTCCGCCGGGACGGGAAGCTTACCCCGGTGACGTGTTTTACCTCCACTCCCGCCTGTTGGAGCGGGCGGCAAAGCTTAACGATGACAACGGCGGGGGCAGTCTAACCGCCCTGCCGGTTATTGAAACCCAGGCAGGTGACGTTTCCGCTTACATTCCGACCAACGTTATCTCCATTACCGACGGCCAGATCTTCCTGGAATCCGACCTGTTCTATGCCGGTTTCCGTCCCGCCATTAACGTGGGTATCTCCGTGTCCAGGGTTGGTGGCGCGGCCCAGGTCAAGGCCATGAGGAAGGTAGCCGGCAGTCTTCGCCTGGACCTGGCCCAGTACCGCGAACTGGCGGCATTCGCCCAGTTCGGCTCCGACCTGGATAAGGCCACCCGGGCCCGGCTGGCCCGCGGTGAGCGGATGATGGAGATATTGAAGCAGGGCCAGTACAACCCTATGGCAGTGGAGGAACAGGTTGTTGTTATTTATACTGCAGTTAACGGTCACCTGGACGATATTGAAGTGGAAAAAATCCGCAAGTTTGAACAGGAATTCCTGAACTTTATGCGCAGCAGTAAAAATGACCTGCTGCAGCAGGTCAAATCCGAAGGCAAGCTGACAGATGAGATTGAGGAAGCGTTAAAGGCGGCAATTAAAGAGTTCAAGGAAAACTTTGCTGCTTAGTATCCGGTGAACCCCTTAAAAAGGTGGTGAGAAAATAATGGCTGGCATGCGAGACATTAAAAGACGTATTCGCAGTATTAAAAATACCCAGCAGATTACCAAAGCCATGAAGATGGTCTCCGCGGCCAAGCTGCGAAAAGCCCAGCAGGCTGTTTTGGCGGCCAGGCCTTATTCCGATATGTTGGAAGAAGTACTTGCCCGCCTGGTGGACGGCGCCGAAGAGCTGTATTTTCCTTTGGCCCGGCAGCGTCAGCTGAAACGCGTCGGTTATGTGGTCATTACCGGTGACCGGGGGTTGGCCGGTGGCTATAATGTCAATGTTTTAAAATTGGCCTACGCCGAAATCCGGCGGCACGATGAGGATGTGGCAGTAGTCTGCGTGGGGCGAAAGGCCAGGGACTTTTTCCGTCGCCGTGGCGTGGCCATTGAAAGGGAGTATCTCAACATTGGCGACAATCCCAATTTTATCCAGGCCAGGGAACTGGCCAGGGAAATAACTGAGATGTTTCTTGCTGAAACCTTTGACGAGATTTATCTCGTTTATACGGAATTTATCACCGCTATGAGCCAGAAACCGGTGTTGACCAAGCTGCTGCCCGTAGCACCGCAAGCCGGGGGGGAAGCGGGACAGGCGGAAGAATATATTTTTGAGCCCAGCGCCAAGGACGTTTTGGGAATGCTGCTGCCCCGCTTTGTGGACACCGAGGTTTACAGGGCGCTGCTTGAAGCCAAGGCCAGCGAGCACGGTGCACGGATGACCGCCATGGGTTCGGCTACAGACAATGCAGCGGAAATGATCGACAAGCTGACCCTTTCCTTTAACCGGGCACGGCAGGCTGCCATTACCCGTGAGATTTCCGAGATTGTGGGCGGTGCCGAGGCACTGAAGTAAAAATGTGAACAGGAGGGAGAAATGATGAATCAAGGGAAGGTAGTTCAGGTTATCGGGCCTGTGGTGGACGTACGTTTTGATGAAAAGCTGCCTGAGTTGTACAATGCCGTCAAAATCACTTCCGCCAACCAACCTGAGGACGTGACCGGACAGGATATAGATATTACCATGGAAGCAATGCAGCACCTGGGCAACGATACAGTCCGCTGCGTTGCCCTATCCTCAACCGAAGGCCTGCAGCGCGGCATGGTTGCCGAGGATACCGGGGCGCCCATCAGAGTTCCCGTTGGCAGAAATACTCTGGGAAGAATGTTTAATGTGATTGGTGAAACTATTGACGGCAAGGGCCCCATTGAAGTTGACGAAACATTACCCATCCACCGTCCGGCACCAAGTTATGAAAATTTGGAGCCGTCCACGGAAATTCTGGAAACCGGCATTAAAGTAGTCGACCTGCTGGCACCCTACGCCAAGGGTGGTAAGGTAGGACTGTTCGGCGGCGCCGGTGTGGGCAAGACAGTATTGATTATGGAGTTAATCCGGAACATTGCCTATGAGCACGGCGGCTTTTCCGTGTTTGCCGGTGTCGGTGAGCGTACCCGTGAGGGTAACGACCTCTGGCTGGAGATGAATGAGTCCGGCGTTATCGACAAGACCGCGCTGGTTTTCGGCCAGATGAACGAGCCGCCCGGAGCGCGTCTGCGCGTGGGCCTGACCGGTCTGACCCTGGCGGAATACTTCCGGGACCAGGAAGGCCAGGACGTACTCTTGTTTATTGATAACATCTTCCGTTTCACCCAGGCGGGTTCCGAGGTTTCCGCGCTGTTGGGCCGGATGCCCTCCGCGGTGGGTTACCAGCCTACCCTGGCTACCGAGATGGGCCAGTTGCAGGAACGGATTACCTCGACCAAGAAGGGTTCGGTTACGTCAGTACAGGCAATTTACGTGCCGGCGGACGACCTGACTGACCCGGCGCCGGCGACAACCTTTGCGCACCTGGATGCCACCACGGTGCTTTCCCGCCAGATCTCCGAACTGGGTATTTACCCGGCGGTGGACCCGCTGGATTCCACTTCCAGGATTCTGGAACCGGGCATTATCGGCGAGGAACACTATCAAGTAGCCCGGGGCGTGCAGCAGGTGCTCCAGCGCTATAAGGAACTGCAGGACATCATTGCCATCCTGGGTATGGACGAACTGTCCGAGGACGACAAACTCCTGGTGGCACGGGCGCGGAAGATACAGCGCTTCCTGTCCCAGCCCTTTTTCGTAGCGGAAGCGTTTACCGGCCAATCCGGCGTTTATGTTCCGCTGAAGGAAACCGTACGCAGCTTCAAGGAAATCCTGGACGGCAAGCATGACGACCTGCCGGAAGAAGCCTTCTACATGGTCGGCACAATTGAAGAAGCGGTGAAAAAAGCCGAAAGATTACAAGCGTAGAAGGGCGTGGTAATAATGGCTGAGAAAAAACTGACTGTGGAGGTAGTTACCCCGGAACGTTCCGTGGTCAAGCGGGAAATAGATTCCCTGGTGGTACCTGCCAGCGAAGGCTACCTGGGCGTTTTGCCGGGACATGCACCGTTGGTAACGGGTTTGCAAATAGGCGTGGTATATATGAAAAATGAAGGCCGGGAGGACACCATGGCCATCAGCGGCGGTTTTATGGAAGTAATCAATGATAGGGTGACCATCATGCCCGATACGGCGGAGACCGGTACGGAAATCGATGTCGAACGGGCCCGGCGGGCCAGAGAAAGAGCCGAAGAACGGCTGGAAAAAAGGCCCGAAGGCCTGGATGTCGCCCGGGCCGAGGCAGCTTTACAGCGGGCCCTGGCACGGCTGAAAGCGGCTAATGGCGCCGGCTGATGCCGGCATTACAGGATTACCACGTTTCTCTGCACGTACACCACGGTTTCAGCCGTGGTGTACGTATTTTTAAATGCAAATAACTCAAGGTGCCTGTCACCTTGAGTTATGCAAACGCCTGCAGCTAAATGCATGTTTTCCAAAGAGGGAGGAAAAATAACAAAAGAAGAGGTGATTAACACGTGGGAAGAAAAAAGACGCTGTTATTAATGCTGTTATTAGCTGTGCTTACCCTGACTGCCGGCTGCCTGAATGAAAAAGGCAACCCCCTCCCCAGTGAAAAGGCGCCCCAGCGTACGGCGCTGCAGCAGACCGACCCCAAACAGGTGGCGGAAGCCCTGGTAAGAGCCCAGGTAAAAAATGACCGCAAAACAATAGATAAGCTGCTCACACCCCGGTTAAAAGAAACATTTGTCGAGAAAGACCTCTATCTTTTTAACAGTGAGCAGTTAAAAGACAAGGACGTCATTCTCAACAATATTCAGGTTACTGAGAAAAATAGCGGGAAAAAGAACGCCAAACTCTACAGCATCAAGTACGAGCTTACCATTGAAGAAGATAAGGTGAAGGAACCGCGGCAGGTTGTCGACCTGGTTTTTGTCACAAAGGATAAAAAGAGCGGCAAGTGGTTCGTCTCCACCTACCAGCATGTTTTGTTTCAGTAAAAAAGCGTATAACTTCCCCGCGTCCCCCTGATTAAACAACCGCCAACTGGAAACACTAGTACTATGGTTGTTTTCTAAAGGGGGATATTTTTATGAAAAAATTCTTAACCGCACTGATTTTCTGCCTGGTAACTGCAGCCGTCTATTTCCAACCCATTGAGCCCACGGCGGGGCAGGGTGGCCTGGCCGCAGACCCTCTGCGCCGCGCGTTTCAGGTCAGTGGCGCCGCACCCTATGAATTAAATGTACAGGGCTGGGCGAGAATAAATAATGAGTATTTGACCTTTGACAAACTGGGACAGGTGGTGCTGAAAACCAAAACCGCCCTGGGAATAAAAGATAAATTTACCCGGGAAACCACCAGGCAGCAGGATATGCGGGGAATTACCGCCATCAAGGAACTGAGTCCCGGCGAATACGTCCTGGTCATTGCCCAAACCGTAAAAGCCGGCACGCGTGGGGAAACATACCTGATTATCACCCTGTCCCGCGGGGGCAATTTCAATACCCTGCCCACCTATCGTGAAAAAATATCTCGGGTATTTAGGGAGTTTAAAAAACCGCCGCGAATCTCAACCTGGCTAACCGGGACCCTGGAAGGGAAACTTTCCCCGGCAGAGGGAAAGCGGCTGCTCAAGAACATGTTTGCTGCTGCCGGGGTACATCATCTGGACGGAATCAGCAGTGAGAACATTGTCAGTCTCAGCGGGTACAGCTCTTTAATCGATGATTACGTCACCGTGGGCAGGCGGAAAGTAAATCTCAACATTGCCCTGCGCTACCATGTCAATGACGGCAAGACATATGTTTACCTGGGTTCGCCGCTGTTGGACGGCGAGTACTGATTGCCGTTAAATACCAGCGGTTTTCCGGCAGGAATTGTGATATATTTTGACGAATGCTGAATGGACTGGCGTATTTTAGGGAGGACAACAGGGTGGATAAAATAGTAGTAACCGGAGGCCGGACTTTGAAAGGCAAGGTGACAGTAAGCGGGGCAAAAAACGCCGTACTGCCCATTATTGCAGCATCATTACTGGCAGCCGGGGGTATCAGCACCATAGAGGATGTTCCCCGGCTTACCGATGTAGAGATTATCTGCCAGGTGCTCCGTCACTTGGGGGTAAAAGTAACTGCTGGCGGCAATATATTGACCGTTGACGCACAAAATATTAGCTCCCTGGAAGCTCCTTACCGGTACGTCAGACAAATGCGAGCTTCCTTTTTGGTGACCGGCCCGCTGTTGGCCCGGACCGGGCACGCACGCATGTCCCTGCCCGGCGGCTGTTCCATCGGCAGCCGCCCTATCGATTTGCACCTGAAGGGGTTTGCGGCCCTGGGCGCCCAGATAGAAATCGGCCACGGGATTATTGACGTTTATGCCGGCGGGTTGAAAGGCAGCAGGGTCTACTTGGATTTTCCCAGCGTGGGTGCTACGGAAAACATCATGATGGCAGCAACTCTTGCCCGGGGTACCACTGTCATTGAAAACGCGGCGGAAGAGCCGGAAATCGTTGACCTGGCCAACTTTATCAACAGCATGGGCGGCAGGGTTACCGGTGCCGGTACCAATATCATTAAAGTAGAAGGCGTGGAAAGCCTGAAAGGTACGCCGCACACGGTTATTCCCGACCGCATCGAGGCCGGGACCTTTATGGTGGCAGTGGCAGCGGCCGGCGGCGATGTACTGGTGGAAAACGTCATTGCAGATCACCTGAAACCGGTGGCCGCCAAGCTGCAGGAAGCCGGCGTGGAAATTAACGAGGAGGCGGAGGGGATCAGGGTGAAAAGCAGCGGTTCCCTTTACGCCGTGGACGTGAAGACCCTGCCCTATCCCGGTTTTCCCACGGACATGCAGGCCCAGTTTATCGCCCTGTTGTCCGTCTGCCAGGGCACCGGCATTATTACCGAAACCGTCTTTGAAAACCGCTTCATGCATGTAAACGAGCTGAGGCGCATGGGCGCCAACATCAACATCGAAGGGCACAGTGCAGTGGTAAAAGGCATTCACTGTCTGACCGGCGCACCGGTGAAAGCTACCGACCTCAGGGCCGGGGCGGCGTTGATTATTGCCGGCCTGGCAGCGGAAGGAGAAACAGAAATCGGCTGCACGCATCACATCTATCGCGGCTATGAAAACATCGTAGAAAAACTGCAGAGCATCGGCGCTCAAATCCGGCGCGCAGACGGATAAATTGGCTGCGGCCGGTTTTTTAATGCCTGATTCCGACAATATCAGTGCCGCTTCTCTGAAGGGGAAATATCGGCGGGGTAGAAACTGTTAAGGCATAAACACCGGTGCTCAATCATAATCTACAGTAAACTCCTAAAAACTCTGAAATCAGGAGAAATAAAAGATGCGTAAACCTATTTTGTTGATTGCAGCCGCTTGCTTGCTGCTGGTAGTATTTCTTCCCATTCTGGTACTTAATTTCCGGCCCTTCCAACCCCGTAGTGGTGTGAAAATTACCGGACCGGGAATTAGAGTGAAAATGCATGACACCGGTAAAGTGGTAGTGATGCCGCTGGAAGAATACTTGATCGGTGTGGTGGCGGCGGAAATGCCTGCCAAATTTCACAAGGAGGCCCTGAAAGCCCAGGCGGTGGCTGCACGTACCTACACTTTAAAAAAGCTCACCGGTACCGTGAAAAGCACACACCATCCCAATGCCGAGGTATGCACGGACCCCAACCACTGCCAGGGCTGGCTGTCAAAGCTGGAAATGCGCCGCCGCTGGGGGTTGATCAAATACTGGTCCTATTACAAAAAAATTGCCGCCGCGGTAAAAGAAACCGAAGGCATGGTGATAACCTACCGCGGGCGCCTGATTGAACCGGTTTACCATTCCACCAGCGGCGGGCGTACCGAGGATGCCGCCGCGGTATGGAAGTACAGCTTCCCCTACCTGAAAAGCGTGGAATGCAAATGGGACAAGGAGTCTCCCCGTTACCTCAATACCAGGACCTTTACCCTGGCGGACGTGGACCGCCGGTTGAACACCGACCTGCACGCGGCGCCGGCATTGGCCACCGGAAACAGACCACTTATTAAGGTACTTCAACGCACCGTTTCCGGCAGGGTAAAGACCATACAAATCGGTGGCAGGAGATTTTCCGGCACCGAACTGCGCCGCCTGCTGGACCTTTCCTCCACCTATATTGACTGGGAAGTTCACGGGGATAAAATTACTTTCAAAACCCGGGGTTACGGGCACGGGGTGGGCCTCTGCCAGTACGGGGCAAATGGCCTGGCCCGGCGGGGGAAAAGTTTCCAGGCCATCCTTACCTACTATTACCGGGGCGTACGCATAGAAAAGTACGACTGATGGCAGGAAGTTGGCAATTGTTGTAGAACTTTTTCCCAGTGACCAGGTGGGGGAATGATAATGAAAAAAGTTTTCGGATATATCATCCTGGCTGCCGCTGTGGGCCTGATCATATTTATCTTTGCCGGCGCCTCTTACTCGAACAACGGGGAAACTTGCAAGGGCTGCCACGAAATGAAAGTACCGGTGGAAAAGTGGGCCAAGTCCGCCCACGAGGGCATTGAGTGTATGACCTGTCATGCCCGGCCCACCTGGGGAGGCCTGTTGAAAGCAAAAGCGTCGGGCGTCGGGGAAGTGGCCAGGCATCTCGTGCTTGCGGTGCTGAAAAAACCCGTGGACCCGGCGTTGATTCACGCCCGGGTGTCGCCGGAACGCTGCCGCAAATGCCACAAGATTGAAGATATCCGGCCTTTTAATAAAAGGATGGACCACCAGCTGCATCTTGACGCCAGCTTTACCTGTATTGACTGCCACAGCCGCACCGCTCACGGCACCTATGAAGAGCGGAAGGTGCTGACGGACCGGCAGCGGTGCCAAAAATGTCACCGCCGGCAGTAGGTTTAAAAAGGAAAATATTGGGCAATAATATGGCCGAGGTGATATTATGTTTAGAAAAACCTTGGCCTGGTGTCGGCTGCACTGGGTGTTTTGAATATGCCGCCTGAGAGATGAAATGATATGCATTGCTAAGAGAATCTGCTGATAAATAAAACCTGCCTTTGTTTTATACGAGGCAGGTTTTAATATGTTTCTAATAACGCTGGTTTTGTAATTAATCTCTAGATTATACACAAAAATGTGATTGGTCAAACAAAACATTCAAAAATTATGTGATCTATTGACTTAAAACTGAGCATGTGGTAATAATAGTATATAAAAGTGTGATTTAATGACGCAAAATATGTATAAAAATGTGATATTTTGGCGGTGATATTTTGGAAAGGCTGATTATGCAGGATTTGCTGCAGTGGAAAAATTCCAGGCACCGGAAACCGCTCATATTGAAAGGCGTGCGGCAGGTGGGCAAGACATGGCTACTGAAAGAATTTGCCAGGCGTTATTATGAAAATATCGCCTATTTCAACTTTGACGAGCATCCGGAATACAAGCAGTTTTTTGAAAACACAAAGGATGTGGAGCGCATCCTGCAAAACCTGATGATGGCCAGCGGCCAAACCATCAAGCCGAATAAGCCGGAGGCCACACTCATAGTCTTCGACGAGATCCAGGAATGTCCCAATGCTTTAAATACGCTTAAATATTTCTGCGAAAACACGCCTCACTATCATGTAGCCTGCGCAGGGTCCCTTTTGGGTATTGCACTGTCCAAGCCTGCCTCTTTTCCTGTCGGCAAAGTGGATTTTTTAGAAATTGGGCCGATGACCTTTACTGAATTTTTAATGGCCAACGGCGACGGCAATTTTGCCTCTTACCTTGACAGCTTAGACCGAATTGAGCCAATTCCGGATGCTTTTTTCAATCCATTGTATGAAAAGCTGAAGATGTATTTTGTGACCGGCGGGATGCCGGAATCCGTCCGCTCCTGGACAGAAGAACGGGATGTGGAACTGGTGCAGCAGGTGCTGTCCAATATTCTGGGGGCATACGAACGGGACTTTGCCAAGCATCCTGACCCCAAAGACTTTCCTAAGATATCGCTCATCTGGAAGTCAATACCTTCGCAGCTGGCCAGGGAGAACAAGAAATTTATTTATAAGGTCGTTAAGGAAGGGGCCCGGGCCAGAGAATATGAGGACGCTTTGCAGTGGCTTTGCGATGCCAACCTGACTTATAAGATATATCGCAGCAGTGCGCCGGGGCTGCCCATTTCTGCCTATGACGATTTGTCTGCCTTCAAGCTTTATCTGGTCGACGTGGGGCTGCTGCGACGTTTGTCGCTTTTGGCGCCTTCCGCTTTCAGCGAAGGCAACCGCCTGTTTGTGGAGTTTAAGGGAGCACTCAGCGAGAACTATGTCTTGCAGGCTCTGAGAAACCAGTTTGAGGCCGTACCCCGGTATTGGACGATGAATAATCCAAGGTATGAAGTGGATTTTCTGATCCAGAGGGAAAACGACATTTTGCCCGTTGAGGTTAAATCGGAAACCAATGTGGAAAGTAGAAGCCTGAAGAAGTTTAAAGAAAAATACGGCGACAAGGTGAAATTCCGTGTCCGTTTTTCACTGAACAATCTGCGGCTGGACGATGATCTGTTGAATATCCCGCTGTTCCTGGCCGATTATGCAGATAAACTGATCGGGAGGGCATTGGGAGAGTTGGATTAAAGTAAAAACTCAAAATAAAGATGAGGCTGTTGTAAATAAAACCCAAAACAAAGGATTAGTCGAGTATCAGAGATTGATGGAACGTTGCTTTTCAGAATTCGCACGCGCTATAAAACCCGGCAGATGGAACCTTTTTTTGAGGAGCGTAAGGTGCGTATGGACAGCAGCCGCTGCCGGAAATGTCACGGGTAAGTTGAGGTTTAAAAAGGAAAATATTGGGCAATAATATGGCCGAGGTGATATTATGTTCAAGGAAACCTTGGCCTATTTCAATTTACAGGGGAAAAAACTAAGCCAACGTGTGTCAGCGTTGGGCAGTATTGGCCGCCGCCGGGTACTGCTTTCCCTGCTGGCCCTCGGCGCGGTGCTGGTGCCGGCATATTTTCTGGTCTTTACTCCATTCGGGGATAGTACCCAAAACCAGGTAATACAGGGCGATGCTTACACACTACCGCCGGAAGTTGCCCCGCAGGACACTACCCGGTGGCCGGTGGCGGTAATGGAGGAACCGGCAGGGGAAGAGAAAGAGGAAATTGAAGCGCCCGTGCCTGCCAAAGGAGAAAAATCGGCGGAACCGCCACTGGCGGAAATGATACTGCCGGTGAGCGGGCAGGTGATTGCCGGTTACGGTTTCAACTACTCCCAAGTATTCAATGACTTTCGTTTTCATGACGGCGTGGATCTATCCGTCCAGCGGGACATGCCGGTGGCTGCGGTGTTAGCCGGGAAGGTGTCGACAGTGGAATACAACCAGCTTTACGGCTACCGTGTCACACTGGACCACGGTTCCGGATGGCAGACCCGCTATGCCAATCTGGCAAAGGTCAGTGTGAAAAAAGGAGAGCAGGTGAAACAGGGGGAAAAACTGGGTGTAATCGGCGACCCGGGCAGTGCGGAAGCCCACCGGGGCACGCACCTGCACCTGGAACTGTTGCTGGATAAAAACCCGGTGGACCCGCGAGCATACCTGCCGCTGGCCGAATAAAGATTGCATGCAGGCGCCGGAAGAGTTACAAGGACCGGGAAATGGTTGTCTCGCTTGCGTTTCCGCCATTTTCCTGGTCTAATTTTCTGGCCTCCACATATATATTTACAGAAAAATCGGAAGGAGGCCTCAGCATGCAAGAGTATATCCGCAAGCGGGTTCTGGAGATCGGTAGTTATATAATAGAATCTTCGGCGACAGTCCGGCAGGCTGCCAGGATATTTGGTGTCAGCAAGAGCACCGTCCATAAGGACGTCAGCGAACGCCTGCCCACCATAGACAAAAAGATGGCTGAGAAGGTTCGCAAAGTTTTGGAGATAAATAAAGCAGAAAGGCATTTGCGCGGCGGCGAGGCCACTCGTAAAAAATATAAAGAAACCAAGGTTTCATAAGAGGATTTTGTTAGTATATGCAGAATAAGTCAATGAAGTAAAAATTGCCGTTTTTTGGTTTTTATTCTTTTTCCAGGAGAGTGGACAAGCAATACACGAGAGGAGTTAGAGAATGTTTGGCTGGGGAATGGATATTGGTGTGGATTTGGGCACGGCCAGTGTGCTCGTTTATGTTAAGGGTAAGGGAATAGTTCTCAACGAGCCTTCAGTGGTAGCCATTGACCGGGACAGCGGCGAGATTTTTGCAGTGGGGGAAGAGGCGCGGAAAATGCTGGGGCGTACGCCGGGCAATATTGTCGCCATCAGGCCGCTGCGGGAAGGAGTCATTGCCGACTACGACACCACCGAAAGGATGTTACGTTATTTTATCAACAAGGCCTGCGGAAAGAAATTCCTATTTAAACCCAGGGTGATGGTGTGTATCCCCTCGGGGGTCACCGGGGTGGAAGAAAGAGCGGTGAGACAAGCCGCCATGCAGGCCGGGGCAAGGCAGGCCTACCTGATTGAGGAACCGCTGGCGGCGGCGCTGGGTGCCGGCCTGGATATTTCCGAAGCCAGCGGCAGTATGGTGGTGGATATCGGCGGCGGCACCGCGGATATTGCCGTACTTTCCCTGGGCGGGATAGTCTGCAGCAAGTCTCTCCGGGTGGGCGGCGACAAGTTTGACGACGCCATTGTCCGCTATATCCGCCGGGAGTACAACTTGATGATCGGCGAGCGTACCGCGGAGGAACTGAAGATGAAAGTGGGGACCGCGTATCCCCGGGGGAAGATGGATAATACCAGTATAGAAATCCGCGGCCGGGACCTGGTCAGCGGTTTGCCGAAAACCATTACCGTCACCGCCGATGAAGCTTACGAAGCACTGGCGGAACCGGTGGAACAGGTGGTGGGCGCCGTCAAGGAAGTACTGGAAAAGACCCCGCCGGAACTGGCTGCGGACATCATCAACAAGGGTATCGTCATGACCGGCGGCGGGGCGCTCTTGAACGGTCTGGACACCTTGATCAGAGAAGAGACGGGACTGCCGATACATATTGCAGAGGACGCCATTTCCTGCGTGGCGCTGGGGACAGGTAGGGCATTGACCATGCTTAACGTCTTGAAGGAAAACGGCATTCTCTCCAAACGAGTGATTTAAAACAGGGATTTACCCCTGTTTTTTTTACATATCCCGCTCCTGACCTGTAAATACTATTTTATTGAGATGCAAAGGAGTGGGATGATGTTTATCAGGAGCGGCATACTGCGCGCCCTTATCTGGGGTTTTGTCGTGGGCGGGCTTTTGGCAGTTTTTACGGATATCACGTGGCAGACGCCCCGGGTGCCCTCAGCGGGTAGCATCAGGGTGGAAACGGTAAAAATCCTGCCTTCCGTCCCCACCGGGGAGACGGCCGCTGTTTCTCCGGCGCCCGGCCGGACGCCTTTCCGTGCAGATGTCGAAACCCGTGAAACGGAGGAAGCAAATAATAACTCCCGGAGACCTGCTGCCGTCTCCCGGCCCAAACCGGTGGACAGCAAACTGGCCGTGATGCCGCCCCGGGAATTTATCCCCCACCGCCGACTTAACCGGCAAACCGATAACCTAAACGTACTGTTTGTGGGGGTGGACCGGCAGCAACTGAAAATGGTTGCCCTTTACAGCATCAACAGCAGTAACAATTTTAACTCCGGTGCGGTGTTTTTTCCTGTCCACACCTGCTTTGGGGGTAAAACCCTGGCGGAAATATATGCCGGGGAAGGAGTTAAAAAAATCGAACGCCTGCTGGAAGAGGAACTGGAAATAGACATCGCCTACTATGTACGCATGGACAAGCGGGTACTTTCAGAAGTGGAAACTTTCCTGGCACCCATTGTGGTGGACGGCAGGCAGGTGGAAATCACCAACCTTTTCGCCATGGAAGTGACGCCACATGATGAGGAAATAATAGGTGAACTGCTGCGCCAGCTTACCAGACCTTCGGTATATTTTGTCCGTTTGCCCCAACTGGTGCTGGCGTTCAAGAAATACATGGATACTGATTTCCAGCTGACCTTGGAGAATTTAATACTGCATTTTCAGATAGCGCGGAGAATAAATACCCATAAGATCAACAAGGTTATTGCCGGAGGCGATACCAAGCTGCTGAACGGCAAAAAGGTGCTGGTGGTACCGGACAGCATCCTGAAAAACATTGTCTACCAGATTACCATCTGAGCAGAAAAAAAATAAGGCGTGGGCGGTAAAACCCACGCATTTAAACGTTAGTTGCTTGCATTTTTCTTTTTGTCCATTTCCAGTTGTTCGTCAATGTCCATGATTTTTACCAGCAGTTCAACCTTTTCACTTTCCTTGGCATTTAACCATTCATTAAGTAAGGCATTACGTTCCTGCTCCAATAACATATTGATATTTTTCACGCTTCAGCCCCCCTTTCCAGAAATATTTTAATTTTGCCGCAATTCTGTCCATTCTATCCATCTGGTGGCCTGACCGGACTGGCCGGTCCAGCCCGCCCAATCTCCAGTTTTTTCTCCATTCCAAAATGTGAAATAAGGAGCAATCCTGGTTTAAAATAAAAGCCTTTGTCGAACCAAGGCGGTTAGTGAAACATAGCACAAACAGACCGAAAATAAAAACTCCCTGTTTACATCATTATCTTAGCACAAAGTCCGGCGTTTGAAAATAGTCTTTCTTCAAAAAAATAAAATTATTCATAATATCATCATTTT
>CAZGXM010000012.1:1218-7633 GCA_964529795.1 uncultured Thermoanaerobacteraceae bacterium | reverse complement strand
GGAGGCCTTTCCACGTCAAACAATTAGGGGACGGTTCTTGACTTGAATTGGCCGGTGATGGTCAGCAAAAAAATATCTTACCACCCAATGCAAGTAAAGGACCGTCCCCGGAGGACCTACCAAACCTCGAAGGAGGTTAAAGATATGACTGGACAACAACACGAAGACCGGTTCCTGCAAAAATTTCTGGCATGGTTTTTAGGCGGCCTGATTTTTCTCGGCACCTTTTACTTTGGCCTGGCCTATTATATAGAAACGCAGGCTCCCAAGGGTGCCCACATTGCCGAAGAGGAATACCAGGCGGGAGAAAAGACCGTGCCGGAGGCGAAGAAGATGAATATACTGGTGCTGGGCATTGACAGCAGGGACAGTGACTTCCGCGGCCGTACCGATACCATGATGGTGGCCGGCGTTAACCCCGGCAAGGGTGAGATCAGCCTGGTCTCCATTCCCCGTGACACCCGGGTAAAAATCAAGGGCGCCTGGGATAAGATCAATGCGGCCTATGTGTACGGCGGTGTGGAACTGGCCCAGCAGGTGGTGGAGGATTTACTCAACATTAAAATAGACTATTACGCCATTGTGGACTTCAGGGGCTTTGTCCGCCTGGTGGATATTGTGGGCGGCATCGAAGTGGATGTGCCCATTGACATGCATTACCCGCCGGAGGGGATTGACTTGAAAAAGGGCCTGCAGACATTAAACGGCGAAGACGCGCTGGCCTATTCCCGTTTTCGCGGTACCATTGAAGGGGATATCGGCCGGGCCAGGCGCCAGCAGCAGGTGATCAAGCTATTGATTGAAGAGTTATTCCAGGCAAAAAACATTTTCAAAGCGCCCCAGCTTATTGAAGCTGTGGCGGAAAATATTGAGACCAATATCCCGGTAACCGAGATGGCCAAACTGGCCAAAGCGGGGAAAAACCTGGCTTCTGCCACTGTAAAGAGTGAAGTGCTTCAGGGCCGTAACAAAAAGATTGACGGCATCTGGTATTACGAGGTAAGCGATGAGTCCATCAAAAAAGCTGCGGAATTATTGAGTTAGTTACCCGGAGGGTGATTTCATGCGTGAAGAATATCAGTACGATACGGAATTCTGGGGAGAAACTACAGCATCCAGGAAGAGGCGAAAGAAGCAAAAAGAGAAGCGGAAACCCCGCGGCCTTTTCTGGCTGGCAGTTTTTCTCGTTTTTTTTGCTGCATTTATGTACATAGGCTATTCGCTGTCCAACAGCTGGCTGGACGACGGCCGGCTTGCCGGCGAACAGTCCCCTGACGATATCACGGCGCCGGGCAACGGCGGCGACCGGATCATGACCGTCCTGCTGGTGGGCGTGGACCGGCGGAAAAAAGAGGCCAGCCGTTCCGACACCATCATGGTGGCCTTCATCAACCTGGATAAACAGAAGGTAAACATTCTGTCCGTCCCCCGGGATACCTACGCCAGGGTACCCGGCCACGGCAATACCAAAATCAACCACGCCCATGCCTACGGCGGTACGGACCTTTTAAAGACCGCCGTGGAAGGCCTGCTGGGGATCAAGATTGACCGCTACGTGGAAGTTGACTTTCGGGGCTTTGTCAATGTTGTTGACCTGCTGGGCGGGATAGAGGTAAACGTGGAAAAGGATATGCGCTACCCGCCGGAAAATATTGATATCAAGAAGGGTTTACAGACACTGGACGGCGAGGATGCCCTGGGCTATGTGCGTTTCCGCAGCGACGGCCGGGGAGATATCGGCCGCGTGGAGCGCCAGCAGCGATTCCTGCGGCTGATGCTGGACCAGGCATTAAAGGTCAGGACAGTCTGGAAGCTGCCGGGACTGGTGGGGGAACTGAGGGAAAACGTCAAGACTGACCTGACCCTCAAGGACATGCTGCTTCTGGCCAGGGAATTAAACGATATCAACGCCGGCAGTCTCAACGCCGCGACCCTGCCCGGCGAAGCCACGTATATTGATGAGTTGAGCTACTGGAAACCCGATTACCCGGCAATGGAAAAGATCCTCAATGAGTTTCAAAATACCGCGCCGGAAGAGAGCCGTTGACTCTCGCAGTCGTAACACTTGAGATACGGTCTCCTGGTCAGGGAGGGCAAACATATGCATATTACACTTTTGGGGGCAAAAATTTCTACAAAAAATATGCAAGAAATCGTCTCCGAAATCAGTAGTTATATTGTAAAAGGGAAACCTCGCCAGGTGATTACCCTGAACGCGGAAATCCTGTACCGCGCCCAGCAGGACAGCAATTTGCTGGACACCATCAACCAGGCGGACCTGGTCACCGCGGACGGCGCTGGTGTGGTGTGGGCTTCCCGGATTTTAAACAGGCCGGTGCGGGAACGGGTGACCGGCATCGACCTCATCCTGGCGCTGGTGGAAAAAGCCCAGCAGGAAGGCTGGCGGCTTTTCTTCTACGGCGGCAGACCCGGGGTGGCCCGGGAAGCGGCCAATAACCTCCAAAAAAAATTCCCCAAACTAAAAATTGTGGGAACCTATCACGGCTACCAGACGTCTGATGAATTGGATGCCATGCGCGAGCATATCGCCGAGACCAACCCGGACATCCTGCTGGTGGCCCTGGGCGCACCCGGGCAGGAATTCTGGATCAGGGAAAACAAGGAGGCCCTGGGTGTACCGGTGCAGATGGGAGTTGGCGGCAGTCTGGACGTCCTGGCGGGCAGGGCCAGGCGGGCTCCCCGCTGGATGCAAAAAACTTACCTGGAGTGGCTCTACCGCCTGCTGAAAGAACCGTGGCGGTACAAACGCATGCTGGCACTGCCAAAATTCGCGCTGCTGGTGCTGGCGGCCAAACTGAAAGGAAAAGCATAAGTCTTGCAAGACATGCATATACTCTCCTGAGCAATTGAATTTATACATTGACTTGTCCAAAGCCTGTGATATAATTATAAAAGCAAGGTAAACTTGCCATAATTATTATTTTTAGGCAGGTAAGCTAAAATTATACAAAAATTTCTACTGGAAGAAGCAGGTAAATGCAGTTTCAAGGCGAATACATATACGAAATACGGGAATTTTCTGTCTTCACGTCTGATTTTAAGCGCGCCTCCTGCTTAAGGAGAGCCGGGGGTGCCTTAAAATATTCTAAAGGTGTCAAACCTTTAGGTCTTTGGGTTAATTGCATAAAAAATCTTTGAAGGGAGGGATCGCCCAGAGAGAAACCGGTCCGAACCGCTTTACTTTACTTAGGTTTGAGGAGAAACCAAAAACATTACAAAGGGGGATTTTTGAGGTATGAAGAAGTATTCAAAGCTTATCGTACTTTTGACCGTAGCAATTTTCGTTCTCGGCTTTGCAGGCTTGGCCAGTGCCGCTAGTACCACTAGTGATGATGCCAAAATCTCAACATTAAAAGCTTTAGGAATTGTTGAAGGCGATGAAGGCGGCCTACGCTTGGATGATAACATTACCCGTGCAGAATTTGCCGCAGTGGTTGTCCGTGAATTGGGTTTAAAAGTTGCTGCCGGTGGAAGTACATCGTTTACCGATGTCCGTGAAGGCCACTGGGCAACTGGTTACATTAATGTAGCAGTTGGTAAAGGTATTGTAAAAGGCTATCCTGATGGCACTTTCAAGCCGGAAGCCAATGTGACCAATGCGGAAGCGCTTACAATGTTGGTTCGTATGTTAGGTTATGGTCCATCAGTTAGTGAAGCTAATTGGCCTGCAAGTTACTTGAGCAAAGCTGCTACTATCGGTGTGACTGACGGAGTAAGCTTTGTAGCTAATGTGCCTGCTACTCGCGAGCAAGTCTTTGAAATGGCAGCAAATGCTCTGGATATCGACTTGATGAAGCAAACTCAGTGGGGTAGCGAAACTGTTTATGAAGAAACTGAAGGCGAAACCGTCCTTACTGAATATTTTGATATTGACCAAATTGATCAGGACTGGGCAGATGATAATAATGATGGTGTTCTGCCTCTAGTTGATAAGACTCCGAAGGTTGCTATTGGCGATTTGGAAGGTAATGAATTAGAATTTGCTGATTACAAGCGAGCTACCACATTTACTGTAGCTGCTGGGATTGATCCCAACGAGTTCTTAGGTCAGCGCGTTGAGTTTTGGGTTAACGATGATGACGAAATCGTTTGGATGGCAGCAGATGACGACCAGGAGACTCTAGTTGATACCTTGGATGAAAATGTTGGTTATAAAACCGGTAAAGTTACACTTAAAGATGAAGATGATTCCTTCAAGGTATTAAATGACGCAGTTATTTACGTTGACAACGTAAAATATAGCGGCGAAGATTTCTTGGCAGATTTCGACGGTGAACTGGATGATGCATACATCAAAGTAGTTCTTAACGAAGATGACGAAGTAATTTTCGCTGACATCAAAGATTACAGCAGCACAGCTGCCCTAAATAAAACTTATCTTGTTAAAGACGTTGACGATGAAGTCATTGAGTACTATGACTTATCTGGTGGCGAAAGTGAACTTGACCTTGATGATGAGGATTATCTGATAGTTAAGAATGGTACAGAAATAAGTATTGACAAACTGGATGAATTTGATGTTATCCGTGTGTTTGAAAACACTGACAAAGATACCTATTACATCGAAGCTTTTGATAAAAAAGTATCCGGTGAGATTGAAGATTATAACACTGACGCTATAGGTACTCTCGGTAAGTATGACCTTGAGATTAACGGTAAGAAATATGATATAGCTGATATAGCTACATTATCAACTAATGACAATGAAGATATTGAAGAACTTGATGCAGACGATGTCAAAGACCTGGTTGGTGAAGATGCTACCGTTTACCTGAACGCTCAGGATAAAATTGTCCATGTGGTTACTGACGCTGATGTCTACGGCCGTAACGTAGCCATTATTGAGAAGTCACCGGTACCAGAATACGTAGGCGACGAGTACACAATGACCTTATTGACTAAAGACGGTGTTAGCAAGCAGTATACCTTTGATCCCGAAGATGTGAGTTTCAGCTGGTATGATGCAAATGGCAAGAAACAAACCAACAGTGAAATGACTGATGCAGATGTTGCTAAGTTGCAACTGTCTGACAGCAACAAGGTAATTGCTGTTGAATACCAAGTAGACAGCAGTGACGACTTAACCAAGATTACCTTATTAAACAATGATCCGGATTTCGGACTTGCCAAAACAGGACAATATGGCAGTTCTGACTTAGACAAAGATGATAATTTAGTTTATATTGACGGTCAAGGTTACTTCAAGGTAACTAAAGATACCGTAGTATTTGACGCGGTAACAAAGGTGATCACGCAGAGTGTAAGAGACGCAGTTTATACTTATTACAAACTTGATGACGCAGGGGTAACCACCTTTGCCAAGCTGGCCGACAAAGATGACGTTAAGTTCAACTACCTGGTGGATGATGATGAAGTAGACTATATCTTTGCGACCTATGCTGATGGTGATTCTACTTCCATCACCTCCGATTACCTCTTCGGAATGGTAACCGGGTTTACTTCCGTAGGTAATGATGATGCCATCAAGATTATGGACGCAGAAGGCGACGTCCATACCTACAAGTCTAATGCTGACGTACCGCGTCGTTCCTTCGTACAGTACACAGTAGACTCCGATGGTGACGAGATTGATAAGATTGAGGTAATGGCTTACGAAGTGCAAGCTCCCGCAGACCAGCCAGGCCTTACTGGTTTCGAGGATGTCGACGTCGTTGATCAAATGAAGGTTGACAGCGTTAGCAGCAGTGCAATTAAAGGCTTTGATGTAAATTCAACCAATAGCAAGCGTTACATTATTAACAGTGACACAGTATTCTTCAACCTGGACGACGGTAAGATTGTTTCCACCGCAGGTAAAGATGACTATGTAAGAGTTATCGACACAGATGATGACGGCTATGCAATTAACTATGTACTGATTATTGAAGAGGACTTCTTCAAGCCGGATAACGACAATAACAACGGTAGCAGTAGTACAGCCGCGATCACAGCAGCATATAGTGGTACCGACTTAACAATTACAGTTACAAATGTAACTGGTGCATTTGCAGTAAGAGTATATGATGTAGATACCAATGAGCCTCTTGGCGGATACGGAATATTAGATGCATCCGGAAATGCTACCATTAGTGGTGTTAGCGAAAATCCAGTATTTGTTAAGGTAATTGTATATGACAGCAGTGTCAAGGAAATAGTAACTAAAACTATTGCTGTACAGTAATCAGCAGCTTTTACAGTAATCAGCAGCTTTTAAAGCAGCCCCTGTTTCAGGGGCTGCTTTATTGTGCACAAGGGGACGGTTCTTGTGTGTTATGTTTCCATTTTGAGAGGGCAGGCAACACAAGGGGACGGTTCTTTTGTGTTATGTTTCCATTTTGAGAGGGCACAGAGGGACGGTTTTTTGTGTTGCTTTTCGGACAGGTCACTTGATTTA
>CAZGXM010000012.1:0-1118 GCA_964529795.1 uncultured Thermoanaerobacteraceae bacterium | reverse complement strand
GAGGGCACAGAGGGACGGTTTTTTGTGTTGCTTTTCGGACAGGTCACTTGATTTAGCCCACATAAATTTCATTATCGGAACTGGATCATTAAAACGTTCTTTTATAGATGGGTTTTTGTGATATAATAAAAATATAATGCAACGATTCAAAAAAACGAATTTAAAAGGGTGTTTTAAATGCCTACTATAAGTATGTTCTATGGAATAATAATCAGGATGTTTTGTGCCCCTGATGAGCATAACCCGCCACACTTTCATGCTTATTATGGAGAATACAAGGCGGTTATTGATATTAAAAGCTGTGAATTGAAAGAAGGAAATTTACCGAAGAAACAGCTCAAGCTTGTTTTAGCATGGGCTGAGCTGAGACAGGAAGAATTATTAGCAAACTGGACTTTAGCAATGAATAGTGAACTTCCTTTTAAAATCGAGCCACTGAAATAAAATAGGAGGTGTTGATTTATGTATCTAGCTATTACAGATGTAAAGCCGCTAAGTGATTATCAACTACTTCTAACTTTTGAAAATGGTGAAAAGAGAATTTTTGATATGAAGCCCTATTTAGATAAAGGTATCTTTAAAGAACTGAAGGACGAGAAAAAATTTAGATCTGTCAGAGTAAGTTTTGATAGTATTGAATGGAGTAATCAAGCGGATATTGACCCGGAGATATTATATGAAAAAAGCGTGGAAAAACGCTAAAAGCAGGAACACAAAGGGACGGTTCTTTTGTGTTGACAGAATGCACATATGTCTGCTATCCTGGACAAGGGTGATTTTATGCCAAGAAGAGCTAGAAAGAAAAGCAGCTCAGGAATTTATCATGTGGTATTAAGGGGGATTAATAAACAACGGATCTTTGAAGATGATCAAGACAATCAGAAATATCTTGAGACAATTAAGGCATATAAAGAAACCAGTGGATATGAAGTATATGCTTATTGCTTAATGAGTAATCACATCCATTTACTGATGAAAGAGGGGAAAGAAGACTTAGGAAACACATTTCGCAGAATTGGGGCAAGTTATGTTTACTGGTATAATTGGAAATACAGTAGAAGAGGCCATTTATTTCAAGATCGGTATAAAAGTGAAGTAGTTGAGACAGATAGCTATTT
>CAZGXM010000011.1:0-50146 GCA_964529795.1 uncultured Thermoanaerobacteraceae bacterium | reverse complement strand
CCCAAAGCAGGTTATGATCTTTTGAAAACTATTAAAGCAGTGGTTAAACATCGTAAAAATATTACTGCCGGCGTATCCCTGACCAATAAACACGGGATAGTAATCCGTGCATTAGGGGGCAAAGCTGAAGATATTGCGGAAATGTTCAATGCTGTAAGGAAGTGCATATAACTGTTGCCGTATTGGTTTTAATGATATCGTAAATTTTACCATCGAACAGTAGATTATTGCTAAAAAGTGGGGAAGTTGGAAAAATAAAATGGTTGTTGTATATTATGCAGTATGATGTTATAATTTACATTATTCAAATTTTGGGAGTAGGAGTTGCTATAGCACATGAATATTAGAAAAGCAATAATGTCCGACGTGGAATCCATGCACAACCTCATTAATAAATATGCAGAAAAAGGGTTGATGCTGGCCCGGTCCCGCAGCATGTTTTACGAGTCCCTGCGTGATTACACGGTGGTGGAAGAAAACGGTGAGATTATCGGGGCGGGCGGACTGCACATCCTCTGGTCGGACCTGGGGGAGATCCGGTCGTTGGCCATTGCGCCGGAGTATGTCAAAAGGGGTATAGGCAGGAAACTGGTGCAGGTGCTGGAAGAGGAGGCCCGGGAACTGGAGATACCGAGAATATTTGCCCTTACCTACCAGCCCGGCTTTTTTACCAGGTGCGGCTTTACCGAGATTTCCAACAAGGATTTGCCGCACAAGGTCTGGAAGGAATGCATCAATTGTCCCAAGTTTCCCGACTGCGACGAGCACGCGGTGATTAAAGAATTATAAAAAGGTTTGTGAAAAGCGCCCGGTTGTTACCGGGCGTTTGTTTGGTTAAAAAAGCTTGCCATATTATACAAAATAAGGTATAATTTTACCAATCAAGAATAATCAGAATATTAAAAATTTTTTTCCTTTGTTTTTGCTGGTGTAAAGTTGCGGTTGTTATGCAGGGAAGTGTGGAAGGTCTGTATTCATGAAAAACCTTGAGAACAGGGAGGGGATGTACACTTGAAAAGGTTTTCCCGTCGAGAGTTTTTGAAGTTGTCCGGGCGCATGGCTGCCATTTTGGGGCTGTCGCCCCTGCTCGTGACAGACATGGCCGAAGCCCTGGAGCAGTCTGCGGCAGGTAACCCGCCGGTATTGTGGATTCAAGGAGCATCATGTACGGGAGATTCGGTTTCGCTGCTTAATTCCGTGGAGCCGGACATCAAAGACGTGCTGCTGGACATTATCAGCCTGCGTTTTCACCCCACGGTCATGGCTGCCGCAGGTGATCTGGCCATGTCGGCCATGGAAGAGACCAGTGAAAAGGCCAAAGGGAAATACTATCTGGTGGTGGAAGGGGCGGTGCCGAAGGATGACGGCGGCGTGTACTGCACCGTGGGAGAGAACGGCAGTGGCAAACCAATAACGTTTTTGAATTTATTAGAGAGACTGAGCAAAGATGCCGCTGCCATTATTGCGGTGGGAACCTGTGCCACTTCCGGCGGTATTCCTGCAGGGGCGCCGAATCCTACCGGCTGTGTTGGTGTTTCGGAAGTAGTGAAAGGGACCCCGGTAATCAATATTCCCGGGTGTCCAGCCCATCCCGATTGGATTCTGGGAAGTTTGGCCCACGTTCTCCTGTACAAAAAAGTACCTGCCCTGGATGGTCAGGGCCGGCCAAAACTGTTTTTTGGCAAGCTCATTCACGACAACTGCCCTCGCCGGCAGTATTTTGACAACAGCATCTTCGCCCGTAGTCTCTCGGAAGAAGGCTGCCTGTTCAAACTGGGCTGCAAGGGGCCCATGACCCATGCAGACTGTCCCACCCGCCAGTGGAATAATGGTGTCAATTTCTGCATCAAGGCCGGCGCCCCCTGTATTGGCTGTGCGGAAGTTGTCTTTCCCGACGAAACCTCGCCCATGTATAAACAGATGCCGGATATTGCTTTACCCGGTATCAGGGCCACTGCCGACGGCATTGGGAAGGTTGTCGGTGCGGCCACTGCCGTGGGTATTGGCGCACATTTTGTCGGCAGTATCGTCACCGGCCGCCTGGGCGGCAAAAATACAGAGGAAGAGGGTGAAGAATAATGGCCGTAAAAATTATGGTGGACCCGATCACGCGTATTGAAGGGCACCTGAAAATCGAAGTGGAAATTGAGAGCGGAGCAGTGGTGACTGCCCACAGTTCCGGCACATTGTTCCGGGGACTGGAAAAAATTTTGATAGGCAGGGATCCCCGGGACGCCCAGCACATCACCCAGCGGGCCTGTGGTGTCTGCCCCATCGGTCATGCCACTGCTTCTGCCCTGACCCTGGATGATGCCTTTGGCATTACACCGCCACCCAACGGGCGCATTATTCGCAACCTGATTCTGGGCTCCAACTATATCCAGTCCCATATTCTGCATTTTTATCACCTGGCTGCGCTTGATTATGTCAAGGGACCTGACGTACCGCCGTTCACCCCGCGTTACCAGGGAGACTACCGCCTGCCGCCCATAGTCAACCAGGCTGCAGTGGACCACTACCTGAAGGCGCTGGAGATGCGCAGTAAAGCCCAGGAAATGCTGGCCATTTTCGGCGCCAAAATGCCTCATGTGACCGCCATTGTCCCCGGTGGGGTTACCGAAACAGTTGATGCCCAGAAAGTCATTAACTTCAGGTATCGATTAAAGGAACTGGTAGCCTTCATTGAAAATGTCTATGTTCCCGACGTGATGGCGGTGGCAGAGGTTTATAATGACTGGTTGGAAATTGGCAGGGGATGCGAGAACCTCCTGGCCTACGGGGTCTTCCCCATAGATGATGAAAAAGACCCGGCCGGCCAAAACCTGCTGCTGAAACGGGGACGCTACGTGGAAGGAAAGGATGCGCCTTTGGACCCGGCCCGGATAACGGAAGAGGTGAAACACTCGTGGTATGCGGACAGTGACAGCGGTACTCACCCGGCAGAAGGGAAAACTGTCGCGACACCGGGCAAGTCCGGGGCGTATTCCTGGCTGAAATCACCACGCTATGACAATAAAGTGCATGAAGTGGGACCGCTGGCCCGCATGTGGGTAAACAAAGAAAAGAGCGTCCGGGATTTGGGAAAGAAAGCTTTTTCCGTCATGGGCCGTCATGCCGCCCGGGCGCTGGAATGTTTGAAAGTGGCCAAGGCAATGGAACAGTGGCTTCTGCAACTGGTCCCCGGAGAATCGGTATGCAATCCCCATCAAGTACCCAACGAAGCCAGGGGAACGGGACTGACCGAAGCCCCCCGCGGCGCCCTCGGCCACTGGATAAGCATTAAAAATAGTGTCATTGAACGCTACCAGCTGGTGGTGCCCACCACCTGGAACGCCTCGCCCCGGGATGACCGTGACCAGCCGGGCCCCATCGAGCAGGCCCTGGTGGGCACACCGGTGGCGGACCCGAATAATCCCATTGAAGTGGTGCGGGTGGTCCGTTCCTTTGACCCCTGTATTGCCTGCGCCGTCCACCTGGTCACACCGGCAAACCCGGTGGGACAATTTCGAGTCTGTTAGGAGGTGAAGGGAATGAAGGAAGAGCTGCGGCACCCGTTGGGACTGAGGTTGATTCACTGGGGGCACGCTGTCTGTATGTTCCTGCTTCTCCTGAGCGGCTATTACATCCATAACCCGGATTTTGGTATTTTTACTTCCATGGATAGCGCCAGAAAAGTTCACTTTGTGGCCGCTTACCTCATTTTAGCCCTGGTGGTGGTGCGAATTTATTATGCTCTGGTCAAAAAAGATTTCTCAGGCGTAATCTTCACCTGGAAAGATATAAAAGGGTTATACCGGGTGGCGCGTTATTACTGTTTTGTTGACAAAAAACATCCGGAATTTGACGAAAAATATAACCCCGGGCAAAAAATCATGTACAGCACGTGGATTTTTCTTTTATTGATTCAAGCTATTACAGGTTTTATACTTTATCTGCCTACTGCCTCATCGGAGCTTGCGTCTGCTTATGGTGGACCCATGATGGTGAGGATGATTCATTACCTGGTATTCTGGGTATTTGTCTCTTCCGTGGCCGTACACCTGTACCTGGACTTCACCGATGACTGGCAGGTGTTGAAGTCCATGTTCACCGGTTGCCGCCGCGAGCCGAAGCTGGTGGAAACCGGGAAACAGTACCACGGTGAGGCCCGGGGATAGGAAAATGGGTAAAAAACTGGTGCTGGGCGTTGGCAACCTCCTGCTGGGTGATGAGGGTGTGGGAATTCATGTTATTCAGAAGCTGCAACAGGCGGAAATTCTCCCACCTGATGTCCGACTGGTGGACGGGGGGACCGGTGGGTTCGACCTGCTGTACTACCTGGAAAGAGCGGAAAAGATAATTATTGTGGATGCCATGCGAGGGGGAGGCCAACCGGGGAGTGTTTACCGGTTGACTCTCCAGGACCTCCGGTTTGCACAGGAGGACCCGGTTTCTCTGCACCAAATTGGTTTGAGGGAAATTCTTGGGTGGCTGCGGGGTGTGAAAACAGAAAAGGCGGTTACCATTATCGGTGTGGAACCGGAAACCGTTGATTATAGTTTGGAACTCTCTGCGGCGGTACGAAGCCGGTTGCCTGAGGCAATTCGTCTGGTTCTTGAAGAACTGAACCAAGGGCTGCAATTTGCAGGCAAGCAGGCGGAGAGGCAGAGAAAAGCTTTCAACAAATGTCCGGTAACAAAGAAGTGTGATGGAGTGTGATTAGCAGGGGAGGTATAAATATGTTGGGTGGAATAGGACTGCCGGAACTGCTGGTGGTTTTGGCCCTGGCATTGGTGATCTTTGGTGCCGGCAAGCTGCCCGGGGTGGGTAAAGCCCTGGGCCAGAGCATACGGGAGTTTAAGGGTGCGGTAAGTGACCCCGAAAAAGAAGAAGTTAACCATGAACAGGGCAACTAAGGGGGCGGGAAAATGTTTGGTATCGGTTTTCCGGAAGTAATACTCATCTTGGCCCTGGCGCTGGTAATTTTTGGCCCGAAAAAACTGCCGGAAGTGGGCAGGGCCATTGGCGGCGGCTTGAGAGAGTTTAAGAAAGCTGCCAATGACTTGCAGAGCGCAATTAAAGCCGAAGAGACGGAGCAAAAATCCAGCATTGACACCGCGCAACGGGATAAAAATCCTTGATTGAAGCGGGAATACCGGGACCGGCTAAGAGGGTGGATATGTCATGAGTGACCGAAAAGACACGGACCTTTCCCTGGTGGAGCACCTCGAAGACTTGAGAAAGGTATTTATTGTCAGTTTGATAGCAATTTTGGTGACCACTGTCATCAGTTATTTTGCCTTCGGGGAGCAACTGCTGGACCTGGTTACCGGCCCGCTGGAAAAATGGGACGTCAAACTGGTCTACATCGGTATGGCTGAGGCTTTTATCACCAAAATCAAGCTTGCAGTCTTGACCGGTATAATTATGGCCCTGCCCATAATGTCCTGGCAGGTATGGCAGTTTGTCAAACCGGCCTTGTATCCCCGGGAACGCCGCTTCATACTGACGGCCATACCGCTGTTTGCAATTTTATTTGCCTCAGGTGCATGCTTTGCATATTTTGTCGTCTTTAACTTTGCCGCCCGTTTTTTACTGGTGGTTGTCAGCGACCAGTTGGTGCCCATGTTGTCGGTCGGTCCCTATGTATCTTTTTTGGTTACCTTTTTGGTACCTTTCGGGTTGGTATTTGAACTGCCGCTGGTAGTCTACCTGTTGACCCGGATGGGTTTTGTGAGTTATCACTGGTTGACCAAAAACCGCAGGTTTGCTATTTTGATATGTTTTATACTGGGAGCCGTACTTACGCCACCGGATATAATTTCCCAGGTGCTTTTGGCGGGTCCGATGGTGCTGCTCTATGAAATCAGTATCCTGGTCGCCAGATTTGTGAAACCCAAACCGGACAGACAGTTTATAGAGGAAAAGTGAAGCCTACTTCCCGGCCTTAGGGCCGGGCTTGTTTTTCCCGAAACTTTTTAGCACATAAAGAGGATTTCCGGAGCATGCACCGAAAAGGCAATTGTAAATTTTTAGATTTTGCTGAGTGCTTGTTGTTTTCACTGACCTCTGGTATAATTTAGAAAATATTACCTTCCGTTATATCCGTTATAGTTGTTCAATTTATCGGAAAGGAATGTAGATTATGTTTTTTCCGGAAGAACAAAAACAGGTGGAGGAAAAGCTGCGGCAGCTACTTGAAAAGAGAAGAGAAATTCTTTTTGCCTACTTGTTTGGTTCCTTTGCCCGGGGAACTGCAGGTAATCTCAGTGATGTTGATGTGGCCATATTTCTCGACAAGGGTCAAATCCCGGGCTCAGGCCCCTACGGTTATAAAAGCGAGATGATGGTTACATTGAGACAGTACACTGGGAAGGATGTCGACCTGGTGATATTAAATGATGCTTCCACCTTGTTAAGGTTTCAAGTAATCAAGGATGGCAAACTTTTGCTCTGCCGGTCGGAAGGTGACAGGTTGCGCTTTCATGAAAAGTCCCTGAGGGAGTATTTGGATTTCAAACCGTTTTTCGATGTGCAAAGGTATTATTTAAAGAAACGACTTGCAGAAGGTACGTTTGGAGGCGGTGAAGTTGGTGGACATTAATTTGATTGAACAAAAACTCAAGGAACTGGACCGTTACCTGGTTCAACTGGCAAAACACCGTGGTGCAACCGCCGAGGACTTGAAAACTGACTTGGACAAGGCGTGGATTGTAGAGCACGGCCTGCAGCTTTGTATTCAAGCGGTGCTGGATATGGGAAATCACATTCTCGCGGAAAAAGGGCTGACGGTAACTGAGTATGCGGATATTTTCGACGAGTTAGCCAGGTTAGAGGTTTTGCCGAAAGATTTTGCACAAAAGATTTCCGGAATGGCCGGATTTCGAAATATTTTGGTGCTCGAGTATGCCAAAGTGGATTTGGAACAGGTAGCAAAAGTATTGAATAACAACTTAAATGATTTCCGTGAGTTTGCTAAACATCTTGGGGAGTTTTTACAATTAAGGTAATGGGACACTGCCTTGTAGCGGCTTAACCAGATAGCCCGGCGTTTGGGCAGTTTCCCTTAAGGCTGAATAAGC
Source organism: uncultured Thermoanaerobacteraceae bacterium (assembly GCA_964529795.1). Taxonomy (GTDB): domain Bacteria; phylum Bacillota; class JADQBR01; order JADQBR01; family JADQBR01; genus CAZGXM01. The sequence goes on along the minus strand of CAZGXM010000011.1, from coordinate 43,085 downwards.
TACCCCTAAATAAAATTATTTAGGGGAACAAATGTTGTTGTTCCCCTAAAACATTGCCGGGGCGGGTTTCCGGGCTGTCTTTACTTTCAGGTACATTTTTTCGTAGTATTCCTCCAGCATGCGCCGGGAGGAAAATTTTTGCCGGGACATTTCGATGCTGGCCCGCATCATTTCCACCCAGCGACGGTGGTTGTCGTAATAGGTGGGGATCACTTCGGTGTGAAGCACGTGGTACAGGGCCTCCAGGTCATGCTCGTCCTGGTCGTGCTCGGCGGGTTTCCCGTCAAAGACTTCGTCAAGCAGCCAGCCGCTTATCCCGTGCTCCGGTCCTTCCGCCACCCAGCCATCCACCGTGCTGACATTCAGTACTCCGTTCATGGCCGCTTTCATGCCGGAGGTGCCGCTGGCCTCCAGGGGGCGGCGGGGGTTGTTCAGCCAGACGTCGCATCCCCTGGTCAGAAGGCTGGCAATTTCCATATCGTAGTTTTCCAGGAAGACCACCTGTTTGCTGTATTTTCGGTCCATTTCCACCAGGCGCCTGATAATGTCCTTGCCTGGAATATCATTGGGGTGGGCCTTTCCGGAGAAGACCAGCTGCAGCTTTCTTTCCCGGAGTAAGGAATCAATCTTGCCCGCGTCACGGAAAATCAGTTCGCTGCGTTTATAAGGGGCTGCCCGGCGGGCAAAGCCGATGGTGAGGGTATTCAGGCCCAGGCGGGTATTGGTGTGCTTATGGATAAAATCAATCAGTTCCTGTTTTGCCTGCATGTGCGGTTCCCAGAGGTCACCCTTATTTTCAAAAGCGCGCCTGACATGGTTATCCTGCCAGGTGGGAACATGTACCCCATTGGTGATGTTGATAATAGGGGCTGCATTGTCCACATGCTGCCACATTCTGCGGGCTGTCCTGCCGTGCAGTTCAGAAACTGCGTTGGCAACATTTGACAGGCGAAGTCCCGCTACTGTCATGCCAAAGGGGTCGCCACCTATCTTTCGTATTTGTTCGTAAGTAAAATTCATGTAGGTTTCCATGTGTTGCAACAGACTGTGCGTGTGGGTTTCGTTACCCGCCTCCACCGGGGTATGGGTGGTAAAGACTATTTCCCTGCGGGTGGCTTCCCAGGCTTCATGGAAGGACATTCCCTGCTGCATTTTCTCTCGAATAAGCTCCAAACCGGCAAATACGGCATGCCCTTCATTGAAATGATAGACATCCACTTCAATGCCCAGCGCCCTTAAAGCACGCACGCCGCCGATACCGAGAATCATTTCCCCGGCCACCCGGTCCTGGTCTATTCCGCCGTAGAGTTTGCTGGTCATCCAACCGTGGTCGCTGCCGGGGAAACTGGTATCCAGCAAATAAAGCGGTGCGTTGCCAAACTGGTCCACCCGGTGTACCTTGCAGACCACATCGGCACCACGCACCCTGACAGTTATCGTAACCCCGGTATTTTTAATGAAGTCATAGTTGTAGACAGGATAGACATCATAAGGCCAATTATTCTCACCGATCCACTGCTCGGTGTAGTCCTGCCGCCAGAGAATGCCAATGCCCACCACGGGAACCTGGAGGTCTGCAGCGGTTTTCAGGTAATCGCCGGCGAGAATTCCCAGTCCACCCGCGTAGATGGGTAATTGTTTGTCCAACCCGTATTCCATACAAAAGTAAGCTACCCGCGGTAATTTTTTGTTCACTGGCTTACTGGTTAAAAGAACCAGTTTTTCACCTCCCGCAAAAAAGTAAGTCTTGATATATTATGCATAAACATGAATAGGATTATTCCCCAACCATAAAATGGGCCTTGAAGTCACATGCTAATTCCGAAAAGTTAGACTTTTTCCCAAGCTTGGGCAGGAGAACAAAGTTTAAGGTGCGAATACTATTATGATGTATACAAAACTACCTGACAGGGAGGGAAAGAAAAGGTGTACCAAATTGTTGCAAAAAAGGTCTTAGCTCCAACCGTCAAGCGTTTTGAAATCAAGGCACCAATGGTAGCTGCCAAGGCGCAGGCGGGACAGTTTATCATCCTGCGTGTGGATGACAAAGGAGAACGGATACCGCTGACAATAGCAGAGTATAATCGTGAGGTAGGAACCATCACTACAATCTTTCAAGAGGTTGGTTATACCACCAAAAAACTAGGCGCGCTGGCTGAGGGGGACAGTATTGCGGATTTTGTAGGACCCCTGGGCCGGCCTTCGGAAATTGAAAATTTTGGCCGCATTGTTTGCGTGGGCGGTGGCGTGGGAGTCGCCCCGCTGTACCCGATTACCAGGGCGCTTAAAGAAGCGGGCAATGAAGTCATAGCCATTATCGGTGCCCGTACCAAGGACTTATTGATTCTGGAAGATGAAATGCGGGCAGTCAGTGATATCCTGCTGGTGGCCACTGATGACGGTTCCTACGGTCACAAGGGGTTTGTCACCGACCTTTTGCAGCAGGTTATCGAGGAAAAGGGCGATATCAAGCATATCTGGGCTATCGGGCCGGTGGTAATGATGCGTGCGGTTGCCGGTACCACCAAGCCTTACGGTATTTCTACCATCGTCAGCATGAACCCCATCATGGTGGACGGGACCGGCATGTGCGGCGCCTGCCGGGTTGCGGTGGGCGATGAAACCAAGTTTGCCTGTGTCGACGGCCCGGAGTTTGACGGCCATCTCATTGACTGGGATCTGGCTATCCGGCGTTTGGCAATTTATAAGGATGCGGAAAAGAGAGCGGAAGCTGCAGGCAGTTGTGGAGGTGAATGCGGATGCCAGTAGTATTGGAAAAGACCCCGATGCCGTCGCAGGACCCCAAAGAGCGCAGCAAAAACTTCGAAGAGGTGGCGTTGGGATACACGGAAGAAATGGCGCTCAGGGAAGCGGAACGCTGCATTCAGTGCAAGAAGGAACCCTGCCGCCAGGGTTGCCCGGTGGAAGTGGATATCCGCGCTTTTATTGCCCGGATTAAGGACAAGGACTTTGACGGCGCCATTGAAAAAATCAAGGAAAAGAATAATCTGCCGGCCATTTGCGGGCGGGTTTGCCCCCAGGAGAACCAGTGCGAGAAATACTGTACTTTGGGTAAGAAAGGTGACCCGGTGGGTATTGGCCGCCTGGAGCGGTATGCTGCAGATTACCAACTGAAAAAAGGCGTTACCCCGCCGTCAGTCCCGGACAGTACCGGTAAAAAAGTGGCGGTAGTTGGCGGTGGACCGTCAGGCTTGACTGCAGCAGCGGACCTGGCGAAAATGGGGCACCGGGTTACTGTTTTCGAGGCATTACACGTGGCGGGCGGAGTGCTGATGTATGGTATCCCCCAGTTCCGCTTGCCCAAGGAAGTGGTACAGACCGAGATCGACTATATCCGCAAGCTGGGCGTGGAAATCAGGACCAATGCCGTGGTCGGCAAGGTGAATACGGTGGATGAACTGCTGGAAGAGGGTTATGATGCCGTATTTATTGGCACCGGTGCCGGGCTGCCTTATTTCATGAATATTCCCGGCGAGAACTTTATCGGCGTTTATTCCGCCAATGAATTCCTGACCAGGACCAATTTGATGAAAGCTTATCAGTTTCCCGAGTTTGCCACACCGATCAAGGTAGGCAAGAGAGTGGCGGTAGTCGGCGCCGGCAACGTGGCTATGGACGCTGCCCGGACGGCCCTGCGCCTGGGCGCTCAAGAATCATACATTGTTTATCGCCGTTCGGCGGATGAAATGCCTGCCCGGGCGGAAGAAGTCCATCATGCCGAGGAAGAAGGCGTTCAGTTCAAACTGCTTACCAGCCCGGTGGAAATCCAGGGCACTGAAGACGGCTGGGTAAAGGGCATGACCTGCATCAGGTATGAATTGGGCGAGCCGGATGCTTCCGGGCGCCGTCGCCCCATCCCCATTGAAGGCTCGGAGTTCTTCATGGAAGTGGATACCGTGGTAATGGCCATCGGCCAGGGACCAAACCCGCTGGTTCCCTCAACTACACCGGATATGGAGCTTAACCCCAAGGGTACCATCAAAGCCGACGAGGAAACCGGTGCCACCACCAAAGAAGGCGTTTTCGCCGGCGGTGATATTGTTACCGGTGCAGCAACGGTAATTCTTGCCATGGGTGCCGGCAAGAAGGCTGCCAAGGCCATTGACCGGTATTTAAAAAATAAGGGTTAAAAGCAAGATTATTGACCCCGGGGTGATGACGGAGACGGTAACGGGGAGTTGCTGAAAAATTTTTTGGGGAGGTTTGACACATGTCTGCAAAGATTTTGGACGGCAAGCAGATTGCCAAGGAAGTACGTGAAGACATCAAGAAAGAAGTGGAAGCGTTAAAGGCCAAGGGGATAGAACCCGGTTTGGCGGTTGTGCTGGTGGGAGAGAACCCGGCTTCCCAGGTTTACGTGCGTAACAAGCACAAGTCATGCGGTGAAGTGGGTATCTACTCCGAGGTTCACCGTTTGCCTGCGGAAACCACACAGGATGAACTGTTGGCCTTGATTGACAAGCTGAACAATGACCAGAAAATTCACGGTATCCTGGTTCAGCTGCCGGTACCGGATCATATTGACGAGAAGGCTGTAATTGATGCCATTGCCCTGGAAAAGGATGTTGACGGTTTTCACCCGGCCAATGTGGGTAACCTGGTAATAGGTGATGACTGCTATTATCCCTGCACCCCGCACGGCTGTATGGTGATGCTGGAAAAAGCGGGTATTGATCCCAAGGGCAAGAAGGCGGTAGTGGTGGGCCGTTCCAATATCGTCGGCAAGCCGGTGTCCATGATGCTGTTGGCCAAACATGCCACAGTGACCATCTGCCACTCCCGGACCCGGGATTTGGCGAAGGAGTGCCGTGAAGCGGACATCCTGGTAGCTGCTGTGGGCCGCCCGGAAATGATTACCGGCGATATGGTCAAAGAAGGTGCCGTTGTCATTGACGTGGGGATAAACCGTACCGAAGACGGCAAACTGGTGGGCGACGTTCACTTTGATAGCGTCAAGGAAAAAGCCGGCTGGATTACTCCGGTACCCGGCGGTGTCGGGCCCATGACCATTACCATGCTGCTTTTAAATACACTGGAGGCTGCAAAACGCAGTGCAAAGTAAACGGATAATAACTGTTAGCCAACTAAACAACTACCTGAAAAGTTTGCTGGAAGCCGACCCCAACCTGGTCAATCTCTGGGTAAAAGGGGAAATATCCAATTTTAAACATCATAATTCCGGCCACATGTACTTTACTTTAAAGGACAGTGGCGGTTCCGTGCGCTGTGTGATGTTTAGAAGCCGCAACAACCGCCTGAAATTTATGCCGGAAGACGGCATGCAGGTTTTGGCTAACGGTTATGTCTCGGTTTACACCCAGGGGGGCCAGTACCAGCTTTACGTGCTGGATTTGGAACCCCATGGTTACGGCAGTTTATATGCTGCTTTTGAACAGCTGAAACAAAGATTGGAAGCAGAGGGTTTGTTTGCTGATGCCAATAAGAAGGCGATACCGGTTTTGCCCCGCAAAATCGGTATCGTCACTTCTATTTCCGGGGCGGCGCTGCAGGATATTTTAAATGTCATCAAACGCCGGTTTCCCCGGGTGGGACTGGTACTCTCACCGGCGACGGTGCAGGGGCCCGAGGCCCCGGGGGAAATAGCACTGGCACTGGGCCGGTTGAACATGTATACTGATGTTGATGTGATTATCATGGGCCGGGGCGGCGGTTCTTTGGAAGAATTATGGGCTTTCAACACCGAAGAGGTGGCCCGGGCTATTTACCGCTCGAGGATACCGGTGATTTCCGCGGTGGGACACGAAACCGATTTTACTATAGCCGATTTTGTGGCAGACCGGCGGGCACCTACTCCTTCGGCGGCTGCGGAACTGGCCGTACCCCACTACCGGGACCTGCAGGCACAGCTTTCCTCTCTATCCCGGCAGTTAAACCAGGCTCTAACAGCAAAAATGCAGGCTGAAAAACAGCGTTTGGCTTACTTGGGCCAGCGAAAGGTGTTCAGGTCACCTCAAACCCTCTTCCAGGACCGGCAGCAAAAGGTGGACGTGCTGGCAAAGGATTTAAGCAGGGTAATGAGGAAAATAATTACCGATAAGTATAACCGTTTGTCACAGCTTGGCGCCGGGCTGGACGCTTACAGCCCGTTGGGGGTGCTGGGCCGCGGCTATTCAATTTGCCGGCTGCAGGATAAACGGGTGCTTGCCAGTGCGGCGGATGCAGTACCGGGGCAGCAGCTGGAGGTCCTGCTTTTCAAGGGAGCAATTGATTGCCGGGTAGAAAGGGTAAAGGAGGAACTGCCATGGCAGAAGCAAAGGATTTGAGTTTTGAAACTGCAGTGGAAAAATTGGAAGCAATTGTCAGCAAACTGGAGCAGGGTGATGTTACCCTGGAGGAGGCTCTGGCTGATTTCCAGGAGGGCGTGGCCTTACTGCAGCTTTGTAACAAACGGCTCCTGCAGGTGGAGGAAAGAATGAAAATGTTACTGGACGAAAATGGCGAAATCAAGCTTGTACCTTTTGAAAAAACGGATGGAGTGAAGTAAGTGCAGCTAAATGATTATCTCCAGGAAAGGCAAAAATTAATTAACGAGGAATTGGACCGTTATTTACCGGCAGCCGAGGAATTTCCCCAGACTTTACACCGGGCCGTGCGCTACAGCGTCTTTGCCGGTGGTAAAAGGTTACGTCCCATTCTGGTCATGGCCGGGGCGGAAAGCCTGGGAAAGGATAAGGAATTGGTACTGCCGACGGCATGCGCCTTTGAATTCATTCATACCTATTCGTTAATTCACGACGACCTTCCTGCCATGGACGATGATGACCTGCGGCGGGGCAAACCTACCTGTCACAAAGTGTACGGGGAAGCCATGGCCATTTTGGCCGGAGATGCGCTGTTAACGAAAGCTTTTGAAGTCATCAGTGAGAATCTCTCGGTCCCCGGTGTAACCGCCGGGGCGGTAGCGCGGGTAGTAAAAATTGCCGCGGTGGGTGCTGGGTGTGCGGGAATGGTGGGCGGTCAGGTTGCCGACCTGGAAGCTGAGGGGCAGCCGGCAGATAAGGATAAAATGTTATGCATTCATAATTACAAAACCGGGGCCTTATTTCGCGCGTCACTGCAGGCCGGAGCGGTTTTGGCCGGCGGCGGTGAACAGGAAATAGCGGCGCTGGACAAATACGCTGAATATTTCGGTTTGGCATTTCAAATTACAGATGATATACTGGATATAGAAGGAGAAGTGGCAGTCCTGGGAAAACCGGTGGGCAGCGATGAGAAAAACCGGAAGGCAACTTACCCGGCACTGTATGGTTTGGAGCAGTCCTACCGAATGGCGGAGGAAAATGTGGCTAAAGCAGTGGATGCTCTGCGCTATTTTTCCGATAGGGCTGAGCCGCTGCGGCAGTTGGCAAGATTTCTCCTGACAAGAAGTTTTTAAACACGGTAAATGGCTGGGGAGTTAATTTTGGTCAAATTTTCTTCTTAAGCCATTTTTCACTTGTTGAAGCTGAAGATAATGCATGTTACAATAAGAATTCCTGTATATAATAAGTAATGTTATAAAATCGCTGCCGGTGTGAGCTGTGAGGTATCAAGTGTAAGGCCGTATCAAATTTTACTTTCACTTTTTACCTCATATTTCACATGATATATTGTTGTTTACTGTAGGTGGCGCAGTATTCTAGTCAGGATACCGGCTTTGAAGGCGGGCCTAAAAATCCGTCAAGGGCACATCGATGAAGTTCCTGGTGCTGGCTGCCGACGCCCCGTTGGGGGTTGGTGCTGGGAGTTAAGGGGGATGGGGCGATCTACAAGGGCATGTAGGCGTTGACCCCGCCCCCGCGGAGACCCAAGTGCGTGGCAGTTTTCCAAGAGAGAAAACGTTACGGCTTGGGGTGGAAACCTGCATGTGGTGCGAAGAGTGCTGGGTGCAGCGTAGCCTGCCTTGAGTGGTGGTGGTGGATAAATACTGAAGGTGCCCGGGCCAAGTGGCCATAGGTTCGGGGGCCTGTTTTGAAACCATCACTGCAAAAGAGGCTAGAAGCCGGCTAACTGTGGAGGAAAACTCCTAGACTGTTTGCCATTGGCGCAAGACTGGGCAGGGATTAAAGTGTGTGCTAAGTGGTAATCCAGCCCTGCAGCCGGTGACGGTGCAGAACCGGTCTGAAAGGGAAACCGCCACGGCGGCGACGCCGGGTGACCGGTTGGGAAAACCTGCTGGACCTAAGCCGCAGCGTTTACCTGCTCAGTTGCCACCTGCTTACATAGTGCTTGAACATCTCCCACTGTGCGAATGGAGTGGATGGTGTTGGGAAACAATAAAAATCACAGTCCGCATCTGCACGGATTCCTGATTGCCGTAAGCACGTTTTTTTTAGCCATTTTGGCCAGTTTTATTTCCCAAATTATTTTGGACAATATTACTTCGTTAATCTTAGCATTTATTCTTTTGGCTGTAATTATACTGCTAGGCATAATTTTTGACATTGTCGGTGTGGCGGCCACGGTGGCTTCTGACCGGGCATTTCATGCCAAAGCGGCGAAAAGGGTTCCCGGTGCCCGCCAGGCACTGGGTATTGTGCGAAATTCTCACACCGTGGCAAGCTTTGCCAATGATGTGGTGGGCGACATTTCCGGGACTTTAAGCGGTGCCATTGGTGCGGTTATTGTCTTACGTTTATTGACGGGACAGGTCAGTAACGTGCAGCTTTTTGCAGGTACCGTGATGACTGCGGCCATCGCTGCATTAACCGTAGGCGGTAAAGCCATGGGCAAATCTGTGGCCATAAACAAGGCGGAGGAAGTAGTCTTTCAAGTAGGCAGGTTGTTGTTTTGGTGGGAACGAATTTTTAAAGTGGAGTTTTTTGCAAACGGGAAGAGAAGGTGATTTATTTGACCGAAATTTTGCCACTCATCAAGGGCCCAAAGGACTTGCGCGGCCTGGGCACAAAACAGTTAACCCAGTTGGCGCAGGAAATCAGGGCAAAGATGATTGACACCGTCTCTCGCACCGGCGGGCACCTGGCGCCGAATTTGGGGGTGGTAGAACTTACCATTGCCTTACACCTGACTTTTGATTCCCCGCGGGACAGGCTGATCTTTGACGTGGGACACCAGTCCTACGTACATAAACTTTTAACCGGCAGGCAGGAGCACTTTGACACCTTGCGACAATACCAGGGCTTGAGCGGTTTTCCCAAATTCCAGGAAAGCCCCCATGATGCCTTTAATACAGGTCACAGCAGTACATCCATTTCCGCAGCTTTGGGCCTGGCATTGGTCAGGGACCAGCGAAAAGAAAACTACCACGTGATAGCCATAATCGGTGACGGTGCACTTACCGGCGGCATGGCTTTTGAGGCGTTGAATCATGCCGGTCACCTGGGGACAAATTTAATTGTCATTCTCAATGACAACGAAATGTCCATTGCCACCAATGTGGGGGCAGTGTCCGGTTACTTGAGCCGCATGCGTTCCGACCCCATGTATTACAAGGGGAAGGAAGATATTGAAAACCTCTTGAAACGCCTGCCCTCGGTGGGCAGCCGGGTTCTGAAAGTAATGGAACGCATTAAAGACAGCCTGAAATATCTGGTAGTGCCGGGTATGCTGTTTGAAGAACTGGGCTTCACTTACCTGGGACCTGTGGATGGACATAATTTTAGCGGCCTCAAGACCGTGCTTAACAGTGCAAAATCCATCAGGGGACCGGTGCTGGTGCATCTTCTTACCACCAAGGGTAAGGGCTACGTTCCCGCCCAGGAAAACCCGGACCTTTTTCACGGCATCGGGCCCTTTGACATTGAAACCGGAAAAAAGATAAAGAATACCAGTGTGCCTTCTTATACCCTGGTGTTTAGCGATGTGCTCAGAGAAATTGCCCGGAAAAATGAGAAGGTAATTGCCGTTACCGCTGCCATGCCCGGTGGTACCGGCATTGATGCCTTTGAAAAAGAGTTTCCCGGGCGAACCTATGACGTGGGTATAGCGGAACAGCATGCCGTTACCATGAGTGCGGGGCTGGCTGCCGGCGGTTATAGACCGGTAGTCGCTATTTATTCCACTTTCCTGCAGCGGGCTTACGACCAGGTATTGCATGACGTGGCGCTGCAGAAACTGCCTGTTGTCTTTGCTTTGGACAGGGCCGGTATTGTCGGTGATGATGGCGAAACTCACCAGGGTCTATTTGACTTTGCATATTTACGTAATATTCCCGGGCTAACTGTGATGGCGCCCAAGGATGAAAATGAATTGCGTCACATGCTTTACACCGCCGTAGAACATGACGGGCCCATTACCTTGCGCTACCCAAGGGGGGCCGGTGTGGGAGTGGCTTTGGATAAGAAACTGCGCAAACTACCCATTGGCAAAGGAGAATTGCTGCGTGACGGCAAGGACATTACCATTTTGGCCGTGGGTAACATGGTCCACCCGAGTCTGGAGGCGGCAGCGGAACTGCTGGCCCGGGGGGTAGATGCGGCGGTGGTCAATGCCCGTTTTGTGAAACCCCTGGACGGACAATTAATTCTGTCGCAAGTAAAGAAAACAAGAAGGATACTTACTGTGGAGGAGCATGTCCTGGCCGGCGGTTTTGGCAGCGCAGTTTTGGAACTGCTGGCGCAGAAGGGTGTTCAGGCCGATGTATATAACCTGGCCATCCCTGATGAATTTGTCCAGCAGGGAAGCCAGGATTTGATGCGGGAAAAGTATGCCCTGGATGCTGCGGGTATAGCCCGGACCGTACTGGAACGGTTTTTCCCCGGTTTGAGACTGCACCGGGTTAGACAGAGGGGTTAAGGCATGATGGTAAAAGTCAGGTTGGACCAGCTGCTGGTGGAAAAAGGTTTATTTCCCAGCCGGGAAAAAGCAAAGGCCAATATTATGGCGGGACAGGTGCTGGTGGATGGACAAAAGATTGATAAAGCCGGCACCAGGGTGGATGCCGCGGCCGGCATCCGTATTCTTGGTGAAGCGATACCCTATGTCAGCCGCGGCGGCTTGAAACTGGCCGGCGCCCTGGCGGCTTTTTCGCTGAATTTAAAAGGTAAAGTGGTACTGGATATTGGTGCCTCTACCGGCGGTTTTACTGACTGTGCCCTGCAAAACGGTGCCAAAAAGGTATACGCCGTGGATGTTGGTTACGGGCAACTGGCGTGGAAGCTGCGCCGGGACTCCCGTGTTACCTGTATGGAACGCACCAATGCCCGTTATTTAACCCGGGAACAGCTTGGGGAAAAGGTGGATGTGGTCACCATAGACGTGGCTTTTATCTCACTGGAAAAAATTTTGCCGGTATTACCGCAGCTGCTCAATCCCGGCGGGCGGGTGGTGGTGCTGGTCAAACCCCAGTTTGAGGCGGGTAAGGAAAAAGTGGGGAGAAAAGGAGTGGTGCGTGACCCCGCAGTGCACCGGGAAGTAATAGAAAAAGTGTTAAATTGTGCCGGCGAATTGGGTTTTCGTGTTTTGGGTCTGACACACTCGCCCATTCGTGGGCCGGAAGGAAATATTGAATACTTACTTTACCTTGGTCTCGACAGCGAAGATAGTATAGAACCGGATATTGAAGAGACGGTATCTGCCGCTCACCGGGAGCTTTAAGCTGCCGGGGGCGGTTTTTTGTTTTTCCCCGCCCCCGCCGGGTTATACTACAGGATGGGAGTGTTTCCACGTTAAATAATATAGACGAAAAACGAATATCAAAAGTGCGGGTTGAGGTGGTACTGGCAGGTGTGCTTTTAATGCTCAGTCAAATAGTTTGGCTGTTCAAAGTAAAAACTGTGTGATGCAAAACCTGTCACCGACCACCGGTAATACCAAGGCCGGTTATTTTTTGCTTAAATTTCGATTACGGCAAAGATTTGTAATACCGGCAGGAATTATTATTCTTTTTCAGAAATATTACTTAGGAGACAATAGAGAATGCAGCGTTTGGGAAGGAGAAGTGACTGTGCTGAGCGATTACAGCGTTGTTTCTTCGTCTTGGCGGCGTTACGTGGAGCACGGTGTTATTGACAAAGTTTCGCCCGTGGTGGCCCGGTCGTGGAGGCGCAGTGCCACGCATCATAACCCGTTGGAGAAAGCGGCAATTGATAAGCTGGAAAGCCACCGATTTAGAGAGCGGTTGGAACAAAACAGCCTGCTCATGGAAGTGGCCGTGCCTGTAATGCAGGAGATACAGCAGTCCATTCAGGGCAGCGGCTGTCTGGTCATCCTCACCGATGCCAGCGGCTATATTCTCAAGGCACTTGGAGACGACCATTTTTATACCAAGGCAGCTCAAGTCAACTTGTCCGAGGGTGTCTGCTGGGATGAAAGGGTTAAGGGGACCAATGCCATAGGCACTTCCCTGGTGGAAAAACAGCCGGTAAGTATCTTTGCCCAGGAGCACTTTTACCGGGAAAATCATTTCTTGACATGTGCAGCCTCTCCCATTTTTGATTTAGAAGGAAATTTAATTGGCGTACTGGATATTTCCGGCGATTACCGCGGTGCTCACCCCCACAGCCTGGGGCTGGTGGTTGCGGGCAGCCGGGCCATACAAAGCAAGCTGGTGGTGCGGCAAATGCAGCAGAAAAAACAGTGTCTGCAATTAAGCGGGTACGAAGCCCGTTATACTTTTGAGAGGATCATATCCTGCAGTGAAGCGATGAAAGCCCTGCTTCACCAGGCGCGGAAAGTAGCAAAGAGTAATGCTCCGGTGCTGATTTTAGGGGAAAGCGGCACGGGTAAGGAACTTGTCGCCCAGGCCATCCACAACGCCAGCAGCCGTGCCGGCGGGCCTTTTATTGCGGTAAACTGCGGTGCGGTACCCAAGGAACTGATTGAAGCAGAGCTTTTCGGTTACGAAGAAGGCGCCTTTACCGGTGCCCGCAAGGGCGGTGCGCCGGGCAAATTCGAGCTGGCCCGGGGCGGCACCCTGTTTTTGGACGAGATCGGCGATATGCCGCTGGAAGTCCAGGCTACTCTGCTGCGGGTGCTGCAGGAAAAACAGTTTGCGCCCCTGGGCGGTCATAAACTCATTCCCCTGAACGTACGTATGGTCGCTGCGACCAACAAGGATTTATTCCAACTGGTAAACAACGGTAAATTCCGCCTGGACCTCTACTACAGAATCAATGTTCTCAGCTTGACTTTGCCGCCGCTGAGAGAGCGCAGGGAAGACGTGGAAGCATTGGTGAATCATTTTCTAGCCCGGCTTAAAGCAGGGGCGCGCCGCCAGGAATTAGCCCTGTCGGAGGAGGTAATGCAGTTATTCAAGAGTTATGCTTGGCCCGGTAATGTGCGAGAGTTGATAAATGTTTTGGAAAGGGCAGTTACCATGGTGGATGAAGACATAATCATGCCCAAGCACTTGCCCCGGGAGATGTTTGTGCAATGTCAAACAGCGGTTAATGATGCTGTAAATCTGGAAGATGTGGAACGGGCATCCATCCAAAAGGCATTGCGATTGTGTGACGGCAATGTGTCCCGAGCGGCCAGAGAACTGGGAATAGGGCGGACTACTCTTTACCGGAAACTGAAAAAATACAAGATTGACCAGTAAAAAGGGCAGTACCTCCAAAAAGGTACTGCCCTTAATTTTATCCCCCGCCCACCGGGGGGAAGATGCCCACCCGGTCGCCGTCTTTCAGCGGGGCGGATTCCGGCTCCCGCCGGCCGTTGATCATTACGACCAGCGGCAGATTTTCCGGAATTTCCAGATGCTTGACAAGGTGGGCGACGGTGCTGCCTGCCGGCATTTCCACCGTCAGCACGCCCTTGGTGTCTTTAGGATATTTGTCTCGCAGACTGGCAAACAGCTTCACTTCCAACCGCACAACAATCCCACCTGCTAAAAGTCAAAGACTTCGTCCAACTCTGCACCGGTGAAGTCAAAGGTGGTACCGTGAGGGTCCAATTCTTCGTTAAAGAATTCCGGCAGGCGGTCATGTGAATTCGTGAAACCGGCCCTGGCGTTGAATTCTCTTTCGGTCCTGAGAATGGACTTACCCAGAGCCGTGACGTCATCAACGGTAAGGGCAAGACCGTACTGGGCGTTGAGCATGTCAACAATTCGCGGCAGCGCTTTTGGTTCATCCAGCACTGCAAAGGCCACAAACAGGCAAAGCCCGGTGCTGTCCACCGCTGCAGTGGCAATCTGCAGGTTGCGGGAAAGGTCCACCTGGCCGTCTTTCTTCAACGGGTCTACGTGGCCGCCCACTTTCAGGATATTGGCAGCGACACTGTAGCCGGCAGTATGGTCGGCGCCCATGGTCGTGGTGGCATAGGTGACCCCCACACCTTTAACCGCCCGGGGGTCGTAAGCCGGGATACTCTGGCTTTTAACTGCCGGTATGCGGCTGACGCCATAAGCTTTACCGGTAAAGGTTGCGCCGTTACCCAGTATTCTTCCCAGCGGTGTGCCTTCGCCGATTTGCTGCAGCAGGTCAATGGCACCTTCAGCATCGCCGAAAGGAATAATGCCTGCTTCCATAGCCACGCCAATGGTCACACCGGTTTCAATGGTATCCACGCCGATGTCGTCACAGAGGCGGTCCAGGGTGGCGATGGCATCCAGGTCGTCAATGGTGCAGTGAGCGCCAAATGCCCAAATGGTCTCATATTCGAAACCCGCAGTGAGGTAATTGCCGTCCTTGTCGTGATAAACCTGGGAGCAGCGCATTACGCATCCCGGGTGGCAGCCGTGGGTGGTCTTGCCTTCGCGTTCGGTAATTACATCATGCATGGCTTCGCCGCTGATTTTTTCCGCACCGTCAAAACGACCGAAACGGAAGTTCTTGGTGGGCAGTCCGCCGGCTTCATTCAGGATATTGATCAGCACGGCGGTGCCGTAAGTGGGCAGGCCCTGGCCGCACACCGGGTGGTCAAGCAGTATCTTGCTGAAATCCCGGGCTGCCTCCTTGAATTTCTCCTTGTCATGGATTTCCACACCGGGAGCGCCGGCATCGTCAATGACGATGGCCTTGACACCCTTGGAGCCCATTACCGCACCGGTACCGCCGCGACCGCAGTGACGGACCGGACGACCGTCGCCGTCAGTGACGGCGATGGAAGCGGCAGAAAGCTTGTATTCCCCTGCCGGACCAATGGAAACAACACATACATCCTCACCGTATTCCTTGCGTGCCAAATTGCCAACATCATAATTTCTTTTGCCTACCAGGTTGCCGGCATCCGCAAGCTCCACACCGTCTTTGGTAACCTTCAAAGTGTAGAATTTACCATCTGTGGGCTGACCTTCAATAATAATCGCCTTAATACCCAGTTTGGCAAGCTTTTGTGCTGCAGTGCCGCCGGCATTGGACTCTTTAATAGTGCCCGTCAGGGGACTCTTGGTACCTGCGGATAAACGACCGGAACTGGGAGCATTGGTACCGGAAAGCAAACCGGGGGCCAAAACCAGCTTGTTGCCGGCTCCCAGGGGGTGGCAGGTGGGGTCGACTTCGTCGGCGATAATCTGCGAGGTGAGACCACGCCCGCCCAATGCGGCGTATTTTTCTGCCACTTCCTCAGCGGTAACCTTACCTTCTGTCATGTTTACCCTATAGATCATCATAGCTTTAAAGACACCTCCGTTAAAATATTTGTCTTGTAATGGAACAAAAAACACAAAAACTGTTCCGTTTCAATACACCCACTACAGACCTGAAAAGCGTTGAGACAATAAGGTCTTACCAGCGATACCGGCGCTTTACCACCTCCTTGAAGTACTGCCTGTCTTTAAAATAAAGCAAAATTCATGCCAAATGGCAAAAACACCTGTAAACTGTGATTGGTGCCTCATAAAGATGAGGGCGCCGGGAGAGCGGGGAAATAATTTGTTATAATGATAAGAGAGGAAAAAAAGGATGATTGTTGTCCTTTCAGGTATACGGGAAAATCTGTCAGAAGACCTGCTGTGCAGGTTGTAAGGCGTAAGCCCGCTTGTTTTGGACCAGTTCCATTATATCGGCGGCGGTCACATAATTTTCGAGAGGGGATTGACCATGCCTGAATTCCGGGGTCATCATTTGGTTTGCTTTAATTTTTTTAAGGGGAAAGGGTACAGCAAGAGGTTTGTGGACAACCTTACCCGGCTTTTGCAACGGGCGGAATGCGGCGAACCTGTGACAATAGTCACCGGGCCGGACGATGCCTGCCGCGCCTGCCCGCACCTAAATGAAAACCGGTGCAGCCACAAACCCGGCAGTGATGCGGCGGTTGACAGGATGGATGAAATGACGCTTGATTACCTGCAGCTCAAGCCTGGAGAAAAAGTCAGCTGGGAAAATGTAAAAGCCAAGATCAATACCATCCCCGGGAAGTGGTACGACGTTTTTTGTCAAGAATGTGAATGGTTTGAAATTTGTCGTGTCACTTTTTGACTCCCAGGTATTTTTTTAAAGTTTCCTGAAGCAAATGGGAAAAATTGATATTGTTTTCCTTTGCCAGGTCGTCCAGCCATTTTGGTATGGTAAGTGTCTTTTTAACGGCCTTTTGTTCCATTTCATCACGAAAGGGCGGCATCCAGGCCTCCACAAGTGCCACTACTTGGTTGGGCGCTAAAGTGATTTTATTAATTTTCGTAGGCTCCGGGATACGTTCTTTATCCTGTTCCATTCCGTAAAGATGCAGGGCCATGGCTTCCCTGGCCATATGAAGCGCTTCCTCATCAGTGTCACTCATCTGCGGAAAGTAACCAAGACCAAAACAGCACATCCAAATGACGATGCCTTGACTAAAATAATTTACCTGGCGACTATGGACTTGACTAAGAAATGGACCCAGCCGATCAGAAATTGGAAGAAGTGTATCTCACAGTTCAGGATATACTTTGCTGACCGATTGGCAGAAGCGTTAGCCGGAGCCGTGAATGCTGCTGTTATACGAAGCAGGTGCTTTGCCTCAAATCATATCCTTTAGCACTTTACCTAATCTTTCTATCCCAATCCAGATAGTTTCCTCATCAACACAGGAAAAGTTCAATCGCATCGCGTTGACATTTTTCTCACTAACGTAAAAGGGATCTCCCGGAACAAACGCTACCTTATGCTTAATTGCCCTTTCAAATACTTTAAGGGCTGACAATCTTTCCGGTAACGTAATCCAAAGAAACATGCCACCTTCTGGTTGAGTGAACATCATTCCCGGTGGAAAATATTCTTCTATTGCGTTAACCATTGCATCTCTTTGTTTTCCATAAGCTCTCCGAATTCTATCGATATGTTCGTCTATATGGTTATCTTCAAGGTACTGATGAATAATTCTTTGGCCTAAATAGTTTGTATGTAGATCAGAAGCCTGTTTCGCTACCACCAGTTTTTCCATAATATCATCTTTGGCTACAATCCAACCTATTCTAAACGATGGAACAACTATCTTAGAAAATGATCCTAATAGAACTGTATTCTCGGGGAGAAGTTTATAAAATGAAGGCTGATCTATACCAAGAAAACGCAATTCGCCGTAAGGATCGTCTTCGACTAAGATTATTTTCCGTCTCTTCAATATTGCTGCCACGTTCCGGCGTTTTTGTTCAGAGTAAGTAATTCCCGATGGGTTTTGGAAGTTTGGTACACAATAAAATAATTTCGCATTTTGATTTAGAACTATGTTCTCTAATTGGTTCAAATTGATTCCGTCAGCTTCTAAAGGGATCTGAAAAAACCTAGACTTGTAGAGCGAAAATGCTTGAATAGCACCCAAATATCCGGGTTTTTCAATTATTATACCGTCTCCTTCGTTAAGAAATATTTTGGCAAGAAGATCTAAGCCTTGTTGTGATCCTGATGTAATGAGAATGTTATTAGGATTAAAAACGATGCCTTTCTTTTCTCTATATCTAGCAGAAATCCATTCGCGCAGCCCTAAGTAACCTTCTGATTCACTATACTGCAGAATATCCTTGCCTGACTTGTCAAATAGTTTATTAGTTGCAGTTTTTAGTTCTTCTACTGGAAACAAATTTCGGTTGGGCAGACCACCTGCAAAAGAAATTATAGATTTATCAATCGCTATCTTGAGAATTTCTCTGATAAACGACCTCGGTACATCCGATATTCTGTCTGAAAACATACTTTCCATTTTATCTTACTCCTCTTCTTTTATTCCGCACCTGTTTCGTATAACGTTTTGCGTGTTTGCGAAGTGCCGAAGGTATTTGGGTGAGCGTAGCGAACCGCAAACACGTTGTTATACGACGGGTGAGGTTGTAGCCTACTATATAGCCCAGCGGCACAGCGAACCGCAAACACGTTGTTATACGACGCCCATTACTCCAATATTTGCTCGATAGTCTCTGCTGCATCTTGGACAAACCTTGGACAAAGAGTAGTAACGAGTTTCTTCTCTTCTGCAAGTTTTAGCCCCTCAGGAGTGCTTATATCACAACCGAGCAGTTCTCTGCATACAATTGATCCATTGCGAGACTTGAACCTCTCCACAAACTCTTTAACGAGCCTATAAGTTTTTTCTTTTGCCCCTTCATCTTCAACACTTGTCTTTCCATATTTAAACCCTATAACCATAAATGCACCAGTTACTGCTCCGCATGTTTCGCCCATGCGACCCATTCCACCTCCAAAAGCCCCAGAAATCCTTAAGGCAACTTCACGATTTAGGCCGAGGTGTACACCATAAGTCGAAAGCAATGCTTGGGAACAACTGAAACCGTCTTTAAAGCAGGATACTGCACGTTCAACCCTGTTCATTTTTTGAACCTCCAATTTTTAAGTGGGTGTCGTATAACTTCTGCATTCCCGTTATAGTTTCGCGAATATTCCCCAAAAGGTGGGATCCGCGACGGTGTGTTGGAAAAATCAACTATCTATTCCTATTTCAAACAACCATTTCATAAGATTCGCTCCATTTGGATACATTACTTTTTATTTCTTCGACACTGTATTTCCAGTTCCTGCATATAGTTAGTAACAAAATAGTAACAAAAAAGCGGTCAGCTGTGAAAACAACTTAACCGCTTTTCCTGTGATAACTTCACTTTTTTATCCTTGCTCCGTAAATAAGTCGAACCAGAACAATTCCAACCCACTACCCTACCAGCACAAGAATCAGGCCCTTTCTTTCACCAGCGCCTCACCTTCGAGTTTCCTCGTCTCCCGGTTGAGGCGCAAAAACACCTGCTCCAGGGGCAGAATAAACAGACGCTCGTCCGTGGTAAACCTGACGGGTGCCTGAATTTGGGGTGCAAAACTCAAAAGTTGTTTTTCTGTCTCGTACACAACCAATAACCCTGCCGCACGGATCTTAGCAAAGTCAATGTCAGCATTCCGCAGAGCAATCACGGCATATTCAGTCTGTTAGTCCCCTAAGGGCCCAAACTGGTGGTTCTGGACAGGCTGGAGGAATGCCTGGAGCAGTCAAACGTGGACGATGAGATTTATCAGGAAAAATATGGCGAACTGTGGGACAGCGCGGCGGGCATTCTGGAGGAACTGAACACCTACGGTATCAGTGACGAAGACAAGGAATGCGAGGCCGCGGAGCTTCTGGAGAAGATTACCGTACTTTTTACTGAAGGTAGACTGGGGCGGGAATTCAAACGTGAGTATATGGACCGTCTCTTTTACTACTATGATTGGGGCAACTCGGGTATGCAGGATGATTTACTGGAAAATATCTTTGCCCTGGCGGACGGCGATACTGACTGGCATTACGTTATCAAGAAATTAAGAGCGGGCTTGAAAAATTCCGACTACCACAGGTACAGGAGACAATTAATTGCGGAGATTTACCGTGACCGGTTGCAGGACGAAGAGACTTATTTGCAGATGAAAATGGCCAGTCTCAGGTACGGAGCGGACTACTGTGAGCTGGCCGGGCATTTTTATGAAAAAGGCGAGAGGGAAAGAGCTGTAAAAATTGCCGAGGAAGGCATTGACAAAGGGGAAGGCAGTGTCAGCGGCCTCATCGGTTTTCTCAAACATTACTACCGGGAAAATGGTGATTACAGGAACGCGTTGCGGTTTTACCGGCTGGACTTCCTGGATTCGCCCTGCCTGCAAACTTACCTGGCGCTAAAATCTTACAGTAAAAAGGCTGACTGGCCCAACCTGGAAAAGGAATGCCTGGCGGTGCTGTCCGAACCCGGACGGGAAAAGCGGCTGGCTGAAGTCCACCTGCATGAAAAACGTTATGACCTTGTCCTTAAATATGTGACCGGTGATACAGGGGCTTTCTTTGAAAGCAAGGATAAGCTGGCCGACGCAATCAGCAGCCGTTACCCGGCGGAGATAATTGCTTATTACAAAAACAAAGTGCAGCAGTTGATTGATAAAAAAACGCGTAAAGATTACCGTGCTGCGGTGTTTTACTTGAAAAAAATCAAAAAGCTCTATAAAAAACTGGATAGACTCCAGGAACTTACCGAATATACTGTCCAGATCCGCAGTACATATGCCAACAGGCCGGCCCTATTGGAAGAATTCGACCGGGTGTGACATTGTTCCTGATGTAAATAAGGTGGCTGTAAAAGTCATTAAACAAAACAAGCCCAAAGGGCTTGACCAAAATGGCAGGAAGTTGGGCGCGGAGACCGTATGTTGAATTCTTATAATGCAAAAGCGTTTTAATATTTATCGAATGTTAGGTATGGAGGCAACCATCCTGTCCATCTCAGGAAATTTCCAAACTGATATCCAGGCTCTTGACACTGTGGGTGAGGGCGCCGATGGAAATGAGGTCCACGCCGGTGGCGGCGACGTCCCTGACGCGCTCGAGGGTGATGTTGCCGGAGGCTTCCAGCAGCGCCCGGCCGGAAACGGCTTTGACCACGGCTGCCATTTCTTCCGGGGGCATATTGTCCAACATGATGATATCCACTTGGCTTTCCAGGGCTTCCCGGGCCTGCTCCGGAGTTTCCACCTCAACCTCGACTTTCACATAAGGCGAAACCCGCTCCCGTACCAGTGTCACCGCCCGGGAAATTCCTCCCGCTGCCTTGATGTGATTGTCTTTGATCAAAACCATGTCATGGAGGTCGAAACGGTGGTTATACCCTCCCCCTGCGCGGACAGCATATTTTTCCAACATGCGCAGGCCGGGGGTGGTTTTCCTGGTATCGACGATTTTGGCGGGAAAATCCTTTACCGCCGCCGCAAATCTGGCGGTTTCAGTGGCGATGCCGGACATGCGCTGCAGGAAGTTGAGAGCCGTCCGCTCGCCTTTGAGAATTGTCTTGACAGGTCCGGTCAAGCATGCCAGTACTTGCCCCGGCTCTATCCTTTCGCCTTCTTCCACTGTCGTTACAAAGGAGATTTCCCCGGGTAAAGCCCTGAAAACTGCTGCTGCCACGGGCAGCCCGGCAGCGACCCCGCTATCCTTGGCGATAATTTCCGCCTTTCCCGTCTGGTTTTCCGGAAAAATGCTTTCCGTGGTAATATCCCCGGCGTTGATGTCTTCTGCCAGTGCCCGGCTGATAATCTCTTTTAACTGGTAATTATCTATGGTTAGCACTTGACCGCCTCCAGGTGTTCTCGTTTGAATTGTTAACTGCCGGTTGTAACGGCGGGTTTAGCGGCAGTATGGTCCGCCCTGAAGTGGGAGCCGCAGCTGTTCGACCGCCGCTGTGCAGCGGAAACAATCAAATAAGCCACCGTCAGCATGTTTTTCAGTTCCGTGGCGTTTTTATCCCGGGCGCAAAGTGAAACTCCTGCAAGCATGTTGCCCAATTCATACTTGGCCCGCGCCAGGGATTTGCCCGAGCGGATTACGCCGGCATTTTGCTGCATGATGTGTTGCAAACGTTGCTGCAGGGGGGAAATGTCCGGTACTCTTGTCCCGGCCGGTGCCCGGTCGAACTTGTAATGTTTGGCAGCTTCCCGCGGTATCCCGCGGTGTTTTTTTACATATCTTGCCGCGGCAAGTGCCGCCCGGTGGCCGAATACCAGTCCTTCCAGGAGGGAATTGCTGGCCAGGCGGTTGGCGCCATGGACACCGGTACAAGCAACTTCACCGACTGCATAGAGACCGGGCAGGCTGGTTCCGCTGTCAAGGTTGGTTTTTATCCCGCCCATGCTGTAGTGGGCAGCGGGCGCGACTGGTATAGGCTTGTTTTCCATCGTTATGCCGCATGTCAGCAAGGTCCGGTATATTGTCGGGAAACGCTCTTTTAGAAATCCACCGGGCAAATGTGTTAAATCCAAATACACGCAATCAGTACCATGCCGCTGCATTTCCGAAACAATGGCCCGTGAAACCACATCCCGGGGCGCCAGTTCTGCTTGAGGGTGATAATTTGGCATAAAACGCTGTCCCCGGTGGTTGAACAGACGGCCGCCTTCTCCCCTTACGGCCTCGGAAATTAAAAATCCTGACTTCCCGGGATGAAATAATGCCGTGGGGTGGAACTGGACAAATTCCAAGTTGGTCAACTCCACTCCTGCCCGGAAAGCCATGGCTATACCGTCACCCGTGGCTACCGGGGGATTGGTGGTAAAGGCATAAACCTGCCCCAGCCCCCCGGTGGCCAGTACCGTGGCTTTGCTGAAAAATACCCGGTACGCCGGTGGGTCTTCCTGCCAGGTTATCACACCGTGACACGTGCCGTCCCCAATTAACAGGTCAAGCACGAATACGTCTTCCATGCAGTTGATATCGGGGTGGCGATTTGCTGTTTGCCGGAGGGTTGTCTGGATGGCCTTGCCGGTAGCATCACCGCCTGCCCTCAGGACCCGGCGGCGGCTGTGAGCGCCTTCCCGTGCCAACAGCAGTTTGTTTCTGGCGTTGCGGTCAAAGGGGACGCCAATGTCGATCAATTTACGCACATGTCCCGGGCCTTCCCGCACTAACGCTTCTACTGCTTTCCGGCAGCAAAGGCCTGCACCCGCTGCCAGGGTGTCTTTCATGTGCAGCTCCGGGGTGTCATTTTCTGCTACTGCTGCTGCCACACCGCCCTGGGCAAAATAGGTGGCTGTTTGGTCTGCCTCCGCTTTCGCCAGGAGAAGCACCTTGCCATGTTCAGCCAACTCAAGCGCTGTATAGAGGCCGGAAATACCGCTGCCGACAACAATAAAATCAACCGTATCCTTACTGATGACAGTTTTTTTTATCGGAGAAACGGGTCTCATTTCCATTAAGTTACCTCCAGCATTTTTTTAAGGGAGGTCAGAGCTTGCCGGCGGACATCGTCGGGTACGGTAATACGGGGTTCCATATTCTCCAGTGCCAGTGCCACTTTTTCTAAAGTGGTCATTTTCATATTGGGGCAAACCAAACCCTGAGAGAGCAAGTAAAATTTTTTGTCCGGGTTTTCTTTCGTCATCCGGTGGATGATTCCCATTTCCGTACCAATCACAAGTTCTGTATTCCGGGTTTCCCGGGCAAAACGCAGTATGGCTGATGTGCTGCCTACGAAATCGGCGCGCTCAACTACTTCCGGCCGGCATTCGGGGTGGACGGCAATAACGGCCTGGGGTAGAGTTTCCCGGATGCGCTCCACATCCTCCTTGGTAACGCGCTGGTGCGTAATACAGTGACCGTCCCAGGGTATAATTGCCTTGTCTGTTTTCCCTGCAACCCAGTGGGCCAGGTTGCCGTCGGGAACAAATAAAATCCGGTTTTTTTCCAGGGAGTTTACCACCTGTACGGCATTGGAAGAGGTACAGCAGATATCACTTTCCGCTTTTACTGCCGCCGAGGAATTGACATAACATACCACGGCTGCATCCGGACAGTCTCTTTTTTTCCTTTTTAAATCTTCTGCAGTAATGGTCTCTGCAAGGGGGCAGCCGGCGTGTTTTTCCGGCAGTAGTACAGTTTTATGCGGGGCAAGAATATACGCGCTTTCAGCCATAAAATGCACGCCGCAAAATACAATTACTTCTGCTGGGGTAGCCGCTGCCTGCCTGCTTAAGCCAAAGGAATCTCCCACAAAGTCTGCCACGTCTTGTACTTCGGGCGCTTGATAATTATGGGCCAAAATCACAGCATTTCTTTCCTGCTTGAGACGGTGGATTTTGGCTGTCAACTGTCTTGACATTTGTGATACCCTCCTCTGTAATGTCACCTGTCTTGTCACCAGGGAGCAAAAAAATAGGCGCGATTAACTTTTCCTAATTATAAAATAACAGTTACCCACTGTCAACAGTCAGGGCAACCGCGCAACTGCCCGGATAAAAGGTGTGACAAGCACTGGTGTCCTTGATATAATTTGATATAATAAAGAAAAGATGGAAAAAATTTATATATTTCTCGATTTCCGGGGTTGAAAGGAGCATCTAAAATGAAAACAACGGTTTCCGGTGTTGCACTGGAATGTGTACAGGGCGATATTGCCGCCCAGGGCGATGTGGATGCCGTGGTCAATGCCGCCAACGCGCAGCTTCGTTCGGGCGGCGGAGTGGCGGGAGCCATTCACCGGGCGGCAGGTCCGGGGCTCGAGATGGAATGCCGCCCCCTGGCGCCGGTAAAGCCCGGGGAGGCTGTAATCACCGGCGGGCATAAACTGCCTAACCGGCATGTTATTCACTGCCTGGGGCCGGTCTACGGGGTGGATGAACCTGCGGGTGAATTGCTGGCAAGCTGCTACCGCAATGCACTTATCCTTGCTGAGCAGAACCGTTTGGAATCCGTGGCCTTTCCGGCCATATCCACGGGAATTTTCGGCTATCCCATGCAGGATGCGGCGGCGGTCGCATTTAACACTGTCCTGGAGATGATGCCCGGGCTGCGCACTGTAAAACGAATTCGCTTTGTACTTTACGGGCAAAAAGACCTGCAAATCCACGTGGAGGTATTGTCGCGGTTACTGCGCCGGCTGAATAAGTGAAAAGAAGCATCGGAAAGATATGGATATAAATTTGTTTTGGAAATTTTCTGAGCGACCGGCAGGCTGTACCTGTCGCATCAGGCCGGTTTTCTCTATTGACCGGTCTGGTAACAAACCGGCAGAAAGTTTGTTGATTTAGAGCAATGCCAATTTAGGGAAAAATTAATAATTCGGGCCTTGACATTATTGCTACTAGTAATTATTATTAGTATAAACAATTAATAAGGGGGAGTCAATGATGACAAAAAATCTCAAAGGGACGAAAACTGAAAAGAATTTGTGGGGAGCGTTTGCTGGTGAATCCCAGGCGAGGAACAGGTATACATACTTTGCCTCGGTTGCCAGAAAGGAAGGCTATCGGCAGGTTGCGGAAATATTCGAAGAAACCGCTGCAAACGAACAGGAACACGCCAAGCTGCACCTGAAAGCGCTTGAAGGTATCGGCAGCACCATTGACAATTTAAAGGCAGCGGCAGCAGGGGAAAACGGTGAGTGGACGGATATGTATCCCCGGATGGCAAAAGAGGCCAGGGAAGAAGGCTTTGAAGAGATTGCCAGGGTATTTGAAGGTATTGGTAAAATTGAGAAGGAACATGAGGAAAGGTATAAAAAACTTTTGGAGAATTTACAGAACGGCAAGGTATTTAAAAAGGACAGCACGGTCAAGTGGAAGTGCAGGAATTGCGGGCATATTCACGAAGGACCGGAAGCACCGGAGACCTGTCCGGTTTGTGCTCATCCCCGGGCTTTCTTTGAACTGTCAAGTGAAAACTATTAAGGTAAAATTGGCAGCCGGGAGGTCGATAGGCTTTCCCGGCCCAATGTTTGGGAAAACTTGGCCCCGGACTTTTTAAAGAATTTACACTATGGAGCAGGGTCCAAAGGTTTCTTTCAGAAATTCCCCGTTTTGCTTCTTCTGCCGGGAGTAAGCCAGCGGCTGGCATTGGCGGAAGGCATCCACTACTTTGGGGTCAAATTGTGTACCCTTGCATTTTTCCAATTCCCGCAATGCTGCCTCTGCCGACAGGGCGCCGCGGTAGGAGCGGTTGGAGGTCATGGCGTCAAAGGCATCAGCTACCGCTATTATTCTTGCTCCCAGGGGGATTTCCTTTGTTTTGGCCTCCTTGGGATAACCCTTGCCGTCATAACGCAGGTGGTGGTATTTGATTATCTCGGCGGCACCTTGTAAAGCAGGAATTTTCGATACAATTTCCGCGCCTGTTTCCGGGTGTTTTTGTATTTCCAGCCACTCTTTGCCTGCCAGCTTGCCGGCTTTATTCAATATGCTTTCACTCACTCCGATTTTACCGATATCATGAAAAATCCCCGCCAGGTAGATATTTTTACATTCTTCCACGGATAGGCCCATTTTTTCGGCAATTGTTCTGGCATAGTGAGATACGTTTAACGAGTGACCGCTGAGATACTTGTCCTTGGCTTCCATGGTATTGATGAAAGCCAGGATTAAATCCTTGTTAAATTCTTCAATCTGGCTATGCCGCTCGATTAACTGGTTGATATACTTTTTCAGTTCGTTGCCGGTATAAGCGGCAAAAGCAACTGCCACTAGAAATGTGCTTTGATTTAAAATTAATATTCGTCCGGGAATATGATTGTAGAAGAACATGGGAATGGCTAAAGCATATATTACCGCTGCTACGATGTAATTTATTTTTTGGGGCATTGCCAAACTGGTGAGGATAACAGCTATGATAAAAATCCCACCTGGAAAGGTGTGGAATTTTACGTTGACAAAGGTACCTACAGCTAAAACGAGCACAATTATTGAGAATGCATAGATTTTTTTAATGCGAAACAAAAAGTCAAACATAAATTTTTCCTCCCCATGCTGAGCCACCATTTACCCTACAAAAGTACTTTTCGTCACAAATTACCAATTTCCTACTATATTGCTTAAATATTTCCCGGCAAGGATAAAATATTTCAGGACAACATAAACAAAAAGAACAGCAGACCGCCTGTTTAGAATTTGTTGATTAAGGGACTGAAAATATATGTAAAACTGGTATTTTGCATATTTTTAATGTAACATTAAGATACTGTGAGATACCAGGGCAGGAGGGACAGCGGATGCTGAAGGTTTGGAAAACAGTTGAAAATAAGTTGACTGAAATTGCAAAGATAAATGAAAAGGGAGGCTGGGTTAACCTGGTCAACCCCACTGACGCGGAAATAGAGTGGGTGCATCAAGGAACAGGTGTGGTGCTGGATTTTTTGAAGGCGCCGCTGGATGACGAAGAACGGCCGCGGATTGAGATGGAGGGAGGGAACCTTCTCATTATTATTAATATGCCAACCATCGAAAGCGAACGGGGCCGGATTCGCTATGATACAATTCCCTTTGGTATGGTTGTCACGGACACCAACCTTATTACAGTCTGCCTGGAGGACAATATTTTGATTGATGACTTTATCAACGGCCGTATCAAGACCTGGTATACCTATAAAAAAACCAGGTTTATCCTGCAGATTCTTTATCGTACCGCAGCCTTATACTTGAAATACCTCAAGGAAATTGACGGGAAAACCAATGATATCGAGCGAGAATTGCACCGTTCCATGAAAAACGAGGAACTGATCAAACTCCTGGATTTGGAGAAAAGTTTGGTTTATTTCAATACCTCATTGAAAGCCAACGAGATAGTAATGGAAAAATTGTTGAAGTCATCGTTTCTGAAAATGTATCCTGAAGACCAGGATTTGCTGGAAGATGTTATTACTGAAAACCAGCAGGCCATTGATATGGCGGAAATTTATTCCAGTATTCTCAGCGGTATGATGGATGCTTTTGCTTCCATTATTTCCAATAACCTGAATATCGTGATGAAATTCTTGACGTCAGTGACCATCATCCTCTCATTGCCCACCATGGTGGCAAGTTTCTATGGCATGAACGTGGCCCTGCCTCTGCAGGAGCAGTCTTACGCGTTTTTGTTTACGATCATGCTTTCTTTTGCATTATCCGGTGCTGCTGCCTTTTTCCTGGTGAAAAAGGACATGTTCTAGAATTAATTGATGTTTTGGCGGAACGTTTGCAAAAAGCGGTGAGAGCACATGAGTTTTGCTATCAGGACCAAAAATTTCCCGGGCAGATAGATATTTGTTTTGGCTTGGCCACTTATCGAGGCGTTAACGGCGGTGCCAATAAATTTATTGACAGTGCCGGCTGCCGTCTGTACAAAATGAAAAAGAGTTGCAAGCAAAAAGAGGCCTGACTTTACCGGTCTCTTTTTTGTATTTGATTACAGGCTATATCTTTGCCGGTAGCGATATAAAGGAGATATTCATCCTGTGTAGAAATGGATATTGAGGTGAGATAACTTGCGTGTTTCAGACCTTTTTATCCTTGGCTTTATAACGGCGGTAGTCTTGCTTTATAATATTACTAGCTACCGGCGTCGCCGCCGTGTAGAGCGAAAGATAATGCTTGCCAGAAAAGCCGTGCAAACTGCCGTGGAAATATTAAAGGCGCAAGGATATCGTATTCTGGATGTTGAACGACATTGCCCGGTGACTGTCGGCGTCGATGATAGACAGTACCGGCATATGATTGTGGTGGACATTATTGTCAAGAGGCAGGGTAAAACTTACCTGGTGGAAGTAAAATCGGGGAAGCAGACCCGGCGGTTGAACAGTGCCCGCAGCCGGAGGCAGTTGTTGGAATACTACTCTGTTTACAAACCGGACGGGATTATTCTTTTGGAGCCGGATAGCGGAAAAATGCGGTATGTTTCTTTCCGGACCGCCGGTGGTCATCACCTGCAGCGGGCAGGTAGGAATTGGGGTTTTATGGTTCTGGGCATACTGTTGACGTGGCTTTATTATCATTTTCGGGCTAGGTGAGCAATGTGAAAAACATTGGATTGATAATCAATACAAAAAAGCCAAAGGCCTTGGAAGTGGCTGCGGAAATGGTCAAATGGCTGGAACAAAGGGAAGTGGTACTGTCTTTACCGCTGGCCAACGCCCGGGCGGTGAACAGAGAGGACCTGGGCATGCCGGAGGAGGAAATACAAAAAAGGGCTGATTGTATTTTCGTGTTGGGCGGGGATGGCACCCTCTTGAATACTGCCCGTTCTGTTGCCCCTGGCGAGACCCCGCTGTTGGGTATCAATCTGGGCCAGCTTGGCTTTTTGACGGAGATTGAACTGCCGGACTTGTACCAGGGATTGGAGAACTATTTAAACGGCAAGTTTACTGTGGAAGAACGGATGATGTTGGAAGCCAGGGTGGTGAGGGACGGACTGGTAGTGGAAAAATTTTTTGGTCTCAATGATATCGTGGTGACAAAGGGCGCTTTTTCCCGGATGATTCTTTTGGAGACTCATGTGGGGAGGTATTATCATGCGACTTACCCTGCAGACGGGATTATTATTTCTTCCCCCACCGGTTCCACGGCTTATTCCTTATCTGCCGGCGGGCCGCTGGTCAGTCCGGAAGTGGAGGTAATGCTATTGACCCCCATCTGCCCACACACTTTATCCGCACGACCGCTGGTGTTTTCCCCCAAGGAAATCGTGCGGGTGGTGGTTCGCTCGGCGGTGGCGGAAGTGATGCTTACCGTGGACGGCCAGCATGGTTTCAAGTTGGAAGAAGGCGATGAAATTACCATCCAAAAGGCGCCTTTTTATACCAAGCTTGTCCGCCTGCACGGCAGGAGCTTCTACGAAGTTCTCCGGGAGAAGCTGAGAGGAGAGGATGGCCGTTGTGAGAGAAATTAGATTATTTCCCAACGCCGTCAGTAAAGCAAAGACATTAATGTCTGAAGCGCTGACTCCGGGGGATGTCTGCCTGGATGCCACCTGCGGCAATGGACATGACACGGTGTTTTTAGCCCGGTGCGTGGGGGAAAAGGGGAAGGTATATGCCTTTGATGTCCAGCGGCAGGCAATTGTGAAAACCCGTACCCGTTTGATAGAAGAGGACTTGCTTGAGCGGGTGAGGTTAGTCCATGCCGGACACCAGGACCTGCTGAAATTTGTGACTGAGGGTATCAGCGGGGCCATGTTTAACCTGGGTTATCTTCCCGGCAGTAACAAGAAATTGATTACCAAACCCAATACTACCGTTGCCGCACTGGAAGCTGTAACGAAAATTTTGAGACCTTCTGGCTTGATTACAGTGGTACTTTATACCGGGCATGCCGGCGGCGGGGAGGAAGCGGAGCAGGTGCTGTCCTGGGCGGTGGCTTTACCCCGGGAAACATGGGATGTGGCCAAACTAACCTTCCCCAACCGGGCAAATTTTCCACCTTACTTACTGGCGGTCCAGAGGCGAGGTGACGCAGGTTGAAAGCGCGGAGACAGAAAAAAATCATGGAACTGATTGAGAGATATGAAATTGAGACTCAGAAAGAGCTGGTTACCGCTCTCCGGCGGGAAGGCTATGCTATCACCCAGGCCACCATTTCCAGGGACATTAAAGAACTGGGCTTGGTCAAAGTGCCTGCGGGAAACAAAGCTTATCGCTATGCACTGCCCCATGAACAGCGGGGTGGTAACTACCAGGTGCGCCTGGAGCGTTTGTTCAGAGATTCCGTGGTATCCATGGATTTCAGTGAGAATTTGATTTTAATTCGCACTTTGCCCGGCACGGCCAACGCCGTGGCTTCCTGCCTGGACCATGTTGCGTGGAATGAAATTATCGGTACCGTGGCCGGCGACGATACAATCCTTGTGATCGTAAAACCCAAAAATGCAGTCAATGAAGTCTTGGAACGCTTGAACAGCCTGTTGACGTAGGGGGATAAAGATGCTCAGGGAATTGACGGTTCAGAATTTTGCCTTGATTGAACACTTACATATGGAATTTTCGGAGGGACTGAATGTTCTCAGCGGTGAAACCGGTGCCGGCAAGTCCATTATCATTGATGCCGTGGGATTGTTGCTGGGAGAGAGGGCCAGCCAGACATATATCCGCGGTGGCACCGACAAGGCAACGGTTTCTGGATTATTCCAGGTGACGGGCTTGCCCGCAGCAGGTCAGCTTTTGGCGGAAATGGGACTTCCCGGGGATGATGAGGGCAACCTGCTTTTATCCAGGGAAATAACGGCAAACGGCAAAAACACCTGCCGGGTTAACGGCCAAGTGGTTACCTTGACCATGTACCAGCAGTTTGGCAGGTTGCTGGTGGATATTCACGGGCAGCATGACCACCAATCGCTGTTATCCCCCGGCACCCAACGCCAGCTTCTGGACGGCTTTTGCGGCCCGGAAATGGTCGGGCTGCTGGACCAAATCAAAGAAATTTATCACCGTTGGCAAAAAGTGCGCCAAAACCTTGAGGATTTGGACAAACGGGCCAGGGACCTGGACCGGGAAGAGGATTATTACCGTTTTCAGTTGGATGAAATAGATAAGGCCCAATTATCTACCGGAGAAGAAGAGGAATTGGCGAGGGAAAAGCAGCGCCTGGAGGGTGCGGGAGTACTGGCAAGCGGCTCGGAAAAGGTGCGAAGTCTTCTTTACGACGCGGGGGCAGGTAATTTAAGTGCATATGATGCTATTAGTCGTGCCCTGGCGGAACTGAATATCATGCTCAAGTATGATGACAGTTTGGCTCCCCTGGCGGAAAATCTGGAGCAGGCTTTATACCAGGTCGAGGAGTGTTCCGGGGAGATACGCCGTTATGCCGAGACATTGACTTTTGATCCCCGGCGGCTGGACCAAGTTGAAAACAGGTTACAGTTGATAAAACAATTAAAACGCAAGTATGGCAGCACTGTTGCGGAAATAATTGCATACCGGGAGCGGATTGCCGCGTCACTGGAGGAGCTGACGGAAAAAACGGAAAACCGGGAAGCCTTGCAGAAGGAAGTGGCGGCTCTCGAACGAGAGTACCTGAGGCTAGCAGGTAAAATCACCAATTTGCGCCGGCAAGGTGGCCGGCGGCTGGTCCGGCGATTGCTTGGCCTGTGGGAAGAGCTGGCCATGAGCTCTACCCGTTTTCAGGTACAAGTTTCTGAAAGTGAACCCCAACCCCAGGGTAAGGATACAGTACGGTTTTTAATTTCCCCCAATCCCGGCGAAGAGTTGAAGCCTTTGGCTAAAATTGCTTCCGGCGGTGAGATGTCCAGAGTTATGCTGGCGCTGAAAACGGTGCTGGCGGAAATTGACCGGGTACCCACTCTTATTTTTGATGAAATTGATGCGGGAATTGGCGGTGAAACTGTTGTCCGGATAGCGGAAAAGTTGGCTGCCATCGGCAGCCACCGCCAGGTGCTTTGCGTTACTCACAGTGCACGCATTGCCGCCAAGGCCGGCAAGCATTTTGCTGTGTGCAAGGAAGTAATCAATGGCCGCACGCTTACATCGGTGAAGCCTTTGTCTAAAGAACAGAGAATAGAAGAACTGGCACGAATGTTGGGAAGTACTGATAAAGCGGCGCTGGTTCACGCTAAGACGTTACTGAACGCTTAATTTAAAAAGTTTGTAAATTTGTTTCCCCGGGCCGGACCGGGGTTTAATTTTTTGGTTTTAAAAAATATGGTTTGAAATGTATGAGGGAATACTGAATATGTTGGGTCAACGTAAATTTAAAAATTTAAAAGCAGAGAATGGAAAAAATTTTATCAAATTTTATAAAAAGTATCTTTTGCTTTAGCTTGCAGCAGCAATGAAAACGGGAGATTTGACAAGCGTTTCATAGCATAAAAGTTTTTTAGAAAGGTTAACTTAAAACTAGACTCGAGTTTTAAAAAAAACTTCTGCAGAAGAGGGAAAATTTTCCAAAATGAGGAAGAAAAGGAGGCGGGGGCTACGCTGAGTCCGCATGGGGAAAAGGTAGGAGGGTGATAAGCCAGTGCAGTATTTTAAGCGAAGCACTTTTTTTAGTCTCTGCTTGATTATTTTGCTGACCACCGTGTGCTTCACTTCACAGGTTCAAAGTTTCCTAACCCTCCCCACCCAACAAAAAATACCAGTCGGTGAACAGTTAAGACTGGACCTTGATTTTCCACAAGAAATTTTAGAAAGCTTAAGTGTCTATGTAAGAACGGAAACTGAGGGCGTATTGAGAGTAAATGGAAATATGGTCACGGAAAAGCTTTTTGGTTTTTCAAAAGACTGGCCTGTGGCCGTGCAGCCGGGAAAAGTAAACTTACAGTTGAAGCTGTTTGGTATAATTCCTTTGCGGCACATGACCGTGAATGTGGTTTCACAACCGAAAGTGTATCCCGGTGGTCAATCAATTGGTGTAATGTTGCAGTCGCGAGGAGTTATGGTGGTAGGCTATTCCCCTGTAAGAGGTAAGGACGGCAAACAGTATTTTCCCGCCAGGGAGGCGGGCGTGGAGTTGGGTGACAAAATTATCAGTATCAACGGCGTGATTGTGTCCACTGATAAGGAAGCAGCAGAAATCATTGATAAGGCCGGTGCCAGTGACCTTCCGGTGATGATGGTTTTGGAAAGAAAAACGAAACAGGTAAAGGTGTCGATCACACCCAGGTTTTGTTCGGAAACACGGCGCTACCGGATAGGATTATACATTCGCGATAGTGCCGCGGGTGTGGGCACCCTCACTTTTTATGAACCGGAAAGCAAGACTTTTGGGGCACTGGGTCATATCATTATCGATGCGGAAACCAATCAGCAAATCGATTTAGGGTATGGAAAAATTGTCTCTGCGGCTATTCACGGCATCCAGCAAGGCAAGAGGGGACAGCCGGGAGAAAAGATTGGTATCTTTCAAGAAAACGGCATTAGAGGAAGTATCGGGAAAAATACTGCAGTAGGGATATTCGGAAAGCTCAATCGCTTACCTGTAGATCCATATTTTCAGAAACCTTTACCTGTGGCTTTTGCGGATGAGATTAAAACCGGTCCCGCAACAGTATATACGGTTGTGGACGGGAGCAAAATCGAGAAGTTTTCCGTAGAGATTGAGCGTGTATTGCCGCAAAATCGCTTCGAAGGCAAAGGAATGGTTATCCGGATTACCGATCCGAAACTGTTGGCTATCACCGGTGGTATAATTCAAGGGATGAGTGGCAGTCCCATTGTTCAAAACGGAAAATTGGTCGGGGCAATCACTCATGTTTTCGTCAACGACCCTACCCGGGGTTATGCGGTCCCTGTGGAATGGATGTTAAGTGAAACAAAACCCATCAAAAAAACCAGGACTTTAAGCTTCACAGGTCCTGGTTTTTCTTTTTTTGCGAAATAAGTAGAACTTTATCAAAATATAAATATTTAGCACTTTTTACCACATACAGCAGGATTATCCTAGGTGTTCGTCGAAACTGCATTTCTGAAAGAAATAAATAATTAGCAGGAGGCGGGATGGATACCATGGGGGATAGAATCAATGTATTAATTGCAGATGATAATAAGGAATTCTGCGCAATTTTGGAAAATTATTTTTCCGAACAGGATGATCTGACGTTGGTAGGTACTGCTTTTAACGGGACAGAAGCGGTGGCGCTAATTGAGGAAAACGAGCCTGACATAGTGGTTCTGGACATAATCATGCCACATCTGGACGGCATTGGGG
This sequence comes from uncultured Thermoanaerobacteraceae bacterium, assembly GCA_964529795.1. GTDB lineage: Bacteria > Bacillota > JADQBR01 > JADQBR01 > JADQBR01 > CAZGXM01. The sequence continues at coordinate 8,832 of CAZGXM010000011.1, read as the reverse complement.
TTTTGGAAAGGTTATCCGGTTTTGATGGCAAAAAACCCAAAATAATTATATTAACCGCTTTGGGCCAGGAAAGCATGACCCAACGTTCTCTGCAATTGGGTGCAGATTATTATATTTTAAAGCCATTTGATTTGGATGTACTGGGGACGCGCATTCGCCAACTGGCCAACGGCATGCCTGATGTTAATAACGGGAGTAAAGGTGCGTTTGTAAAGACCCGTAATCTGGATGTGGAAGTCACAAAAATTATTCATCAAATGGGCGTACCGGCGCATATTAAAGGTTATCAATATTTACGGGATGCCATTCTCTTTGTTATTGATGAAGTTAACTTGTTGGGCGCGGTGACCAAGGAATTATATCCTATGATTGCTAAAAAGTATAACACCACGCCCAGCCGGGTTGAAAGAGCCATACGTCATGCTATTGAGCTTGCCTGGGACCGGGGTAACGTGGAAATGATGAATAAATTTTTCGGTTATACTATTAACGTAGAGAGAGGAAAGCCTACTAATTCCGAGTTTATTGCCATGGTGGCGGATAAACTGCGTATTGGCAAAGTGAGTTAAAAAATTTTTCAAGCCCGCTTGTTTTATACAGGCGGGTTTTTTTCATTATTAATTGCGAAATAATTTTTATGCAACGCTAGTGATTTTTCCTACCTTTTTTGAAATTAGGTATAGCTCTTTCCGCAATTGTCTCATACTACTGGTAGTGGGTGAAAATATGCGTGTTAAAGGGACTGTGCGGATAGATAAAAAGACCAAGGATTTGATAAAGCGTCTCCGGCCGGGAGACATAGCCGTTATTGACCACCTGGATATCGACGAACTGGCGGCCCGCAGCTTGCTGGCGGCCCGGGTCAAGGCCGTGATTAATCTCAGTTCATCGATTAGCGGGCGCTATCCAAATCAAGGGCCATTGATGCTGGTGAAAAACGGCGTGCTGTTGATGGATGCTGACAATAGCAGACTGGCTTGCACGCTCAAAGAAGGGCAAGAAGTGGAAATCAGGGATAGCCAGGTTTTTTTAAATGAAGATGAAATTGCCAAGGGGACTGTTCTTACCGCTGAATTGATAAATGAGCGGTTGGCAAACACCCGGGAAAATTACCGGTGTGAATTGGCCAAGTTTGCGAGAAATACCTTGGCCCATGCTGCCAAAGAGCTGGATTTACTCTTGAATGACTTGCCAATTCCCCCGGTGTCCGTGGATTTCCAGGGGTGTCATGCCCTGGTAGTGGTAAGAGGCCACAATTACCGGGAAGACCTGCGGGTGATTGAAAGCTATATCCGCGAGCTGAGGCCGGTGCTCATTGGTGTGGACGGCGGGGCGGATGCACTCATGGAGGCGGGGTTTTTACCCCACTTGATTATCGGCGATATGGACAGTGTTTCCGACACGGCGTTAAAATGCGGTGCCCAGTTGATTGTCCACGCATATCCCGACGGCAGTGCACCGGGTATGGAACGTTTACGAAAGTTAAATCTCAAGGCGGAGATTTTACCGGCGCCCGGTATCAGTGAAGATATTGCCATGTTGCTTGCCTACCAGCAGGGAGCGGAGTTGATAGTGGCGGTGGGCAGCCATTCCAATGTGCTGGATTTCCTGGAAAAAGGCCGCCGTGGCATGGCCAGCACGTTGCTCACCCGGATGAAAATTGGCCCGGCATTGGTGGACGCCAAAGGGGTAAGTGAACTGTACCGCCGGAGATTGAAAATGGGCCATGTGGCCCAGATTATGATTGCGGCGTTGATACCATTTACCCTTATTGCCCTTGCTGCTCCGGAAACGTTCCAATTAATCAGGTTGTTATTGATGCGTGTAAAATTACTGTTTTTTTAAGGTGATGTCTATGGGTGATGTCTCAATTATTATCCCCGCATTTAATGAGGCGGCGGTAATTGCCGATACTGTCACTGCTGTGCGCAGGCTGCCCCATGTGCAGGAAATTTTGGTTGTGGACGACGGTTCAGAGGACGGTACGGCACGTGTTGCCGGCGAAGCGGGTGCCAGAGTAATTGTTCAGGAAAAAAACTTCGGTAAAGGGGCGGCGTTGACCCGGGGCCTGTCGGCATCACAAGGCGACTATCTTTGTTTTTTGGATGCTGATCTTGGCGACAGCGCCGCCCGGGCAGCAAGCCTTTACTTACCTGTAAGGGAAGGAAAGGTGGACATTGCCGTTGCCGGGTTTCCACCAGCGAAAACAAAAGGGGGATTTGGCCTGGTGACCAGACTTGCCCGCTACGGGCTGTACTTTTTTACCGGCATCACCTTTCAGTCACCGCTTTCCGGCCAGCGGGCCATGAGCCGTCGGACAGCCGAAGCACTGGCGCCCTTCGCTGCTGGTTTTGGAGTGGAGGTTGCCTTAACTATTGACGCCCACCGGGAAGGTTTTCGCATTTTGGAAATACCGGTGCAGATGTCCCACCGGGAAACGGGACGAGACTGGCAGGGATTTTGCCACCGGGGCAGGCAGTGCTACCATGTGGCCCGGGTGTTCTGCCGCAAGGCGCTGCAGCGGGGAGTGAGGACACATGTCTGAAGTATTTTTTATTTACCTGTTGGCCTTGTTTAATTATTCGGCCGCCCGGGCGCTGCACGCCCCGTTAATGACTGTTTTGCGAGGGTACCGGTTGGTAAGGGAAAATTATGCCGGGGAAAAAATTCCTTTTTTCGGTGGCTTGACCCTGGCGTTGGGGTCCCTGGGAGGACTTTACCTGGCTGCCAATCTGCTATCCGCAGGGTTGGAAGCTGCGGTGATGCTGGTGGCGGTGATTTTTATTGCCGGGCTGGGTCTGGTTGACGACCTGTGGGGGGGCAATGAAAGCAAGGGATTTAAGGGCCACTTTTTGTCGTTTTTTACTGAGAAAAAGGTGACTACCGGTTTTATCAAAGCAGCGGGCGGAGGGACCTTTGCCCTGGCAGCGGCAGCCTTGTTTTCCCTTGCCTTCCGCGATATTGTCGTCAACACCCTGCTCATTGCCTTGATGACAAATTTGCTGAATTTGTTTGACCTGCGCCCGGGCCGGGCTCTGAAAGTATTTTTTTTTGTGGCGGCAGTTGTTTTACTGGTGCCGGGGGATTTGTTACCGCGCGGGTTGTTGTGGTTGATGATTGGACCGGGACTGGTATTCCTTCCCTGGGATTTGAACGGGCGGGTTATGTTGGGAGATACAGGTGCCAATGTTCTCGGTGTCAGTCTCGGACTGGTAATGGTTTGGATATTACCGGTGATTTTGAAGGTTGTTATTGTAGGTTTGCTGGTTTATCTTCACTGGTACAGTGAAAGAAAGTCCTTTAACCAGGTAATCGAGAACAGCCGTTTTATCCGTCATTTGGACCTGTTGGGCCGCGAATAAAGGAGTTTTCCGTTCTTTTACGAATAGTAAACGCGAAGGGGAAAAATAGGAAATTAATAATTAAAGCCTGTCCAAGGCATACTAACCATACATTTTCGGGTTTTGGAAATCTTGCACCTTTTATCCCATGGCATCTTCCCTGGAACCGACCAAAGGGGGCGATTGGGGGCCGTGATATGCTTTTATCAAGCTACTGTAGCGGAAATACTGGACCGGCGCCCGGGGATTACGGAGATAAAAATAAAAGCCGGGATGGGGGAGGAAGTGACTGCCATAAACTATGACCTGCTTACCGGTACCGTTGATGTCGGTGACCGGGTGGTGGTCAATACAACCGCGGTGAAACTGGAATTGGGCAGCGGGGGTTGTCATTTTGTCATGGCCAACCTGAATAATACCGGGAGGGAGAGCCTGCAGCCGGGGCATATCATGAAACTGCGTTATACTCCGGGCCAGGTAAAGGTTTTAGCAGTTGAAGAACCTGCCAGCCCGTATTACGAACAGGTTAACCGGGCGGAAAGCCTGCAGGGGATGCCGGTGGTACTGGGACTGCTGCACAGTATGCTGCCTTACGCAGCGGCGGGTGTCAAGTCGGTAAATAAAAATTTGCGGGTCGCTTACATAATGACTGACGGGGGAGCGCTGCCGTTGGCATTTAGCAAACTGGTGCCTGCCCTTGAGGAAAATGGCTTGCTGGACGGTACAGTCACGGCAGGGCATGCTTTTGGCGGTGATTTGGAGGCTGTGAATATTTATACCGGACTGCTGGCCGCGAGAACGGTGTTAAAAGCGGATGTGACTGTGGTTACCATGGGTCCGGGAATAACCGGTACTGGCAGCCGCCTGGGTTTTAGCGGTTTGGAACAGGTGGACATAATCAGCGCCGTGAACAGGCTGCAGGGCCGTCCCTTTCTTATCCCGCGGCTTAGCTTTGCCGACCCGCGCCTACGTCACCGTGGTATCAGTCACCATACCCGTACTATCCTGGATTTGGCCTGTGCCGGGGTTACGGTCGTCTTTCCCGAACTGACAGCAAGATGGCGGGAAGAGTTGTCGCCGGGCATGGAAGAAATTTCCGCAAAACACCGGGTTGTAGAAATCCCGGGGACGCTGGCGCATGATTTGCTGCGGAAGAAAAACATGGCAGTCACCTCCATGGGCAGGAAATATGAAGACGACCCGATTTTTTTCCTTGCTGCCGGTGCGGCCGGAGTACTGGCGGGCAGGCGGGTGGTTAAAAGTATTGATTTTAATGGAGATTCCAGTGAATTAATTCCTTGACCGTGGTGTATTCCTTGCTTAAACGGCGGAGGTAAGGCCGCAATTCTTTTGCCGGGCCCCGCCAGTAAATTTTGTTTTGCATAATTATTTGTTCAATCATTAGTTTACCCCTTTCGCGACTTTTTTTGGTAATATTAGGGTATGGGAACGGGTGGGGGAATATTCCTGGAGAGGAGTCTGATGGATGGATTTAAAAGAAAAAACACTGCAGCAAAAAAGAATATTTGCAGGAAACATGATAAATTTGCGGGTGGATACGGTGGAGCTGCCCAACGGTAAGGAATCCACCCGGGAAGTGGTGGAACACCCCGGGGCGGTGACAGTCCTGGCCTATACCGGGAGTAATGAACTGCTGATGGTTCGCCAGTATCGTTATGCCGTTGGTCAGGAAACTTTGGAATTGCCCGCGGGAAAGCTCGACCCCGAGGAGGCGCCGGAAGAATGTGCCGCCAGGGAGTTGGAGGAGGAAACCGGCTTCAGACCGCGCCGGGTGAAACTGCTAGGTAAATTTTATACTTCGCCGGGATTTTCCGACGAAGTTATGTACCTTTACCTGGCGGAAGATTTGGAAGAGGGCAAGCAGTGCTGCGACGAGGATGAGTTTGTGAGCGTAGAAAAAATGCCCCGGGAACTGGCGGTGAAGAAAATACTGGCGGGTGAAATTACCGATGGTAAGACCATTGTGGGCATCCTTTGGCCCCGTCAAGCGTAGGGAGAAACGGGTGTAAAAGATGAGCGGCTGAACTTGGATTTTATTTGCATTGTAATAGGGGAGGTATGGCTTTTGACTGGGCTCGGGGTAACTGTAGCCGCCGATGCCAGCGGTGCGGCGGCGGCGGCACTGCAGGGGGACGTGGTGGTAATCGTCGATGTCATTGACATGTCAACTTCCATTGAGAGCGCTTTGGAAGCGGGGGCAATGGCGGTATACGGGGCAGCGCCGGACGGGGCCAGGCCGCCGGTCCCCGTGGTGCCGGAAAACATTGGGCGAGAGGCGGCGGATTTAGCCCTGAGGGAAGACCTGGAGATAGTGCTTGCTACGGAACCCCGCTGGGCCAGCCCTGCCCGGCGGGAGGAAAATGCCCGGCGGTTCATTGCCGGTGTCAGGGAACGCGGCGCTGCAGTTGCCAGGATTATTCCCAACGCCGGTACGGAAATCTCCAGACTGTCTCCCCTGGAAAACAAGATACTGGTGGTGGTGAGCGATACCGGCGGGACTGCCTTTGACGCGGCCTTTAACGCCGGTGGTACGGTTACTACTGCCACTGTTGTCCGTACGCCGAAAAAGAAAGGTATTGAACCGGCATTGACCGGTGCCGGGAGGGCGGTTTCCCTGGCACAGCAGCAGGGTAAAAACATTACTGTGGTTGCTGCCAGTGCCAATTCCTGGGAAGACATGCTGGCAGCCCAATTTCTAGCCCAGTTGATTCAAGGCAATTTATCCGGCGCCTTGCACGCTCCATAAAGCATAAACGCTTCACCACTGCATAAATATAGGTACCAAGCAGGTGAGGTGGAGCCGATGAAATTTAAGGGCAGGCTTGGTCAGTATGTCCGGACCAATCTGGTAGTGTTTCTTTTAATACTGGTTATTTTTGCCGCCGGGATTATTTCCGGTGCGTTAGGGATAAAGTCATTGTCAGAAAAACAGCAGTGGGACTTGCTCAGTTACGTGGACCTGGTGCTTCAGGGCAGCGGTGACTGGCAGGTGGACAACTTGGGACTGGCACGGCAGGCTGTTTGGTCAAATGTCAAACTGATTGCATTGATGTGGTTTTTGGGGCTAACTGTCCTTGGCATACCGGTAATTTTAGTGATAGTATTTATGCGTGGGGCAGTGTTGGGTTTTACCGTGGGATTTTTGGTCCGGGAAAAGGCTTTTACCGGGGTGCTATTGACTTTTTTGACAATTTTACCCCAAAACCTTTTGTTTATTCCCGCGCTTTTATTGGCGGCCATCGGTTCCGTTTCCTTTTCTCTAAACTTGGTCCGGGGTAAGTTTGCCAGGAGTCTGGCACTTTCCCAATATTTCCTTGGTTACACTGCGCTCTTCGGAGTTATTTTTCTGGCAGCAAGCATCGGCGGTTTGGTAGAAGCTTACGTTTCCCCGGCCTTTATTAAATTGATTGCGTTATATTTTTGACATATAATATATCCATATTGATACCCTGGTAGTTTGCACCATTACTGCCCTGGCCATTATTTCCAGCGGCATGTGGAATTCCGGCGAAACCGGCGCGGCGCTGACGGTACTGTCCTTCCGGGAAGGGCTGCCCGGTCCCGGCGGCCTGATTGTCAGCCTGGGCATCATCTTTTTTGTCTTTCTCCACCATTTTGGGCCGGGCCTACTACGAGGAAAAGTCATTTGAATACCTGTTTGGCGTCAGGAGTATCCGGTGGTACCGTTATGCATGGATAATCGCGGTGTTCCTGGGAACTTCGGTAAACCTGTCTTTGGTTTGGAGCGTGGCGGACGTGATGAACGCGCTGATGGCGGTGCCCAACCTGCTGGGCCTCAGCGGTGTAATAGTGGCGGAGACCCATCGCTTCCTTAATGAAAGCGAGCTGGGCCGGAAAGTGCAGCAGAGTTAGGTGATTGCCAACGTATTTATTGATTGAAAAGAAAAGGAACATCCTCTTGAATTCCAATGTTATGATGTAATATAATTGTGCCAGGAAATGGAAAAGCCCTTTCCAGAAAGGAACCGGTGTTATGAGAGAATTGATAACAATCCTACGCCCATTAATGGTAAAGCATAATATTGTCGCAGCTTACCTTTTTGGGTCCAGGGCGACAGGGCAAGTCCATCCCGGTAGCGATTACGACCTGGCAGTCCTTTTTAAAGACTATGATCCCGGGAAGCACAACCTGGCTTTCCGGTTAAACCTGGCGGAGGAGATTTCCCAGCTGGTGGGAACTCAGGTTGATCTGATATTCCTGCAAAACGTCCCCATTCTGATGCGGTATGAGATAGTTGCCACCGGGAAAGTTGTTTACTGTACAGATGATGACTTCCGGACGGATTTTGAGGACATTGCATTCCGGGATTATTTGGACTTCAGGCCATTTATTGAACAATTTTATAGAGAAGCCGGGGAGGCGGTAAGAGATGGGCATTTCTTCGTTGAATCTTAACTTGATCCAAGAGAGGCTTACGCATATCCGGACATCGGGCAACAGGCTCCGACGGTTAATCGGATTGAGTAAGGAAGAATTCTTGTCTGATCCCGATAATTTTGCAATTGCCGAGCACCATTTACGGCGCTCACTGGAGGCAATTTTGGATATCGGCAGGCATATTCTCGCCAAGAAAGGTCTCGGGAAGCCGCAAGATTACCGGAGTATTCTGTTAACCTTGGGACAGCACGATATTCTCCCACAGGAGTTTGTTAACAGAATACGAGGGATGGCCGGGTACCGCAACCGGCTGGTGCATGGATATGCTGACGTTTCATCTGAGGAGATTTACGATTTATTAGTGAAACATCTGAATGATTTTGCAGAATATACGCAGCATATCCTCGTTTTTTTAGAAAGGGAACGAAAGGGGACAAATACCCAATTTTGAGGGGAATGCTGTTATGGATAACTACTGGGTGGAGGCCCGGGAGGGTGCTGTGGAAAAGGACCCCCTGGGCATTATCTTCTTACAGCAAAACGGGTTTAAGGCAAAAACGGATTGACAACCTCAACGCCTTCGTAAGATTGGCCGTGATATAAATCTTCCGTCCACAGTATGTCACAATTTAAATTCTTGGCGCTGCAAATGACTAGTGCATCCCAAAAGGATAGCTTGTTTTTTTGCTGAACATTTACCGCTTCGAGTACATCGGTTACTTCAGGCACATGCAGCTTCCACCGGCCCAAGTAGCTGACGATCTGAACTGCTGTTTCCGGTGAAACAGGGTTTGGCACCTCTTGAGTTATAGTAACATAAAATTCTTGCAGGACTTGGATGCTCAAGCAGCCCTGGCCCTGTTCCCACAGGTCCATTACCAGGTTTCTTGCGCGGAAGTATTTCTCTTTATCAGTCCTGTTATAGGCATAAACAAATATATTTGTGGCCACAAATTGAAACCTTGTGTTACCTTTCATGTAACTCATCTCTTTTCAGCTCAATTTTTCCTTTAAATCCCAAGTCAAACCCCTGTTTCATCAAAGTTATCTGCCTGGCTTTTGCTTCTTTAT
>CAZGXM010000010.1:0-51389 GCA_964529795.1 uncultured Thermoanaerobacteraceae bacterium | reverse complement strand
GAACCAGCAACCCTTCGGTTAACAGCCGAATGCTCTACCATTGAGCTATCGGGGAGCGCTCATGACAAAACATATTATAAAACAAATGGATGTGTCGGTCAACAGTGATTTTATTCCAAATAATCCTTTAATTTTTTACTGCGGCTGGGATGGCGCAGTTTACGCAGCGCCTTGGCTTCAATCTGGCGAATGCGCTCCCTGGTGACATTGAACTCCCTGCCCACTTCCTCCAGCGTGCGGGAGCGGCCGTCATCCAGGCCAAAGCGCAGGCGCAGTACCTTCTCCTCGCGCTCGGTAAGAGTGTCCAGCACTTCCTCCAACTGCTCCTTGAGCAGCATGAAGGAAGCCTTTTCTGCCGGTGCCGGCGCGTCCTCGTCCTGAATAAAATCCCCCAAGTGGCTATCTTCTTCCTCGCCGATGGGTGTTTCCAGGGAGACAGGCTCCTGGGCAATTTTCATGATTTCCCGTACCCGCTCCACGGAAATATCCATCTCTTCGGCAATCTCCTCGGGAGTAGGTTCGCGACCGTACTCCTGAAGCAGCTGCCTGCTAATCCTGATAAGCTTGTTGATGGTTTCTACCATATGCACCGGGATACGGATAGTCCTCGCCTGGTCGGCGATGGCCCTGGTAATGGCCTGGCGTATCCACCAGGTGGCATAAGTGCTGAATTTATAGCCTTTGCGGTAGTCAAACTTTTCCACGGCTTTAATCAAGCCCAGGTTACCTTCCTGAATAAGGTCCAAAAACAGCATCCCCCGGCCCACATATCTCTTGGCAATGCTGACCACCAACCTGAGGTTGGCCTCGGCAAGCTGGCGCTTGGCTTCTTCATCTCCCTCTTCCATCCGCTTGGCCAGCATCACTTCCTCTTCAGCTGTCAGTAAGGGTACCCGGCCAATTTCTTTCAGGTACATGCGCACCGGGTCATCAATACCCACGCCTTCGGGAACAGAGAGATCAAGGCCGGCGTCATTGCCTTCATCATCTTTTTCCGCCGGTTCCATGCTCTCTTCCGGCAGCACCTCGATACCCTGCCTGTTCAGATACTCGTACAATTCATCTATCTGCTTGGGGGTAAGTTCAATCCCTTCAAGGGTATCCATGATTTCCTTATAGGTCAGGATACCGCGTTTCTTTCCCTGTTCGACGAGTTTTAGTACATTTTCGTTTTTCAGCAGCTCTTCTTTCATCTCTCTTCCCCCCTTCCGGGTTAGTGCCGTTTGATATTAATTCTTCTTAAAAAGTCATTTTCCTGCCATAAAACAAAGCTCTTTACTAGGAATTTTTGAATATCTGTAAAATCGCCGTCCTTTTCCAGTTGTAGCAAATTGCTTTCCAGCTCTGCCAACTGGCGGTCCACCTGAAATAAATATAACTTTTCCAGCAGGTGTTCAAATTTATCCAGGCGGTTTTCGTCGCTGACCATCACGTGAGAAAGGGTTTTTTGCCCCGCCTCACTCAATTTATCCATCAATGCTGCCGGCTCAACGCCTGCAAGAGAATTTTCCTTCAACAGTAATTGCAATACTTCCCTGACACCTTCGTCAGACAGGGCTTCCAGCGGCATTACTTTCTGAACTATATCCACCTGGCGAGGTTCCAGCAGGATGTGCTGCAAAAGCTGTCTTTCCATTCCGGCACGCAGTGATTCCGCGCTTTGCTGCATACCACTGTCATTATGCCTATTTTTACCTATTTTATCCTTTTTTACTCTTGATTTTTCGCTATTTCTTTGATATATTTGAAGTTCTAACTTAATTGACTCCTGGCTCAGTCCCAGTTTTTCGGCAATCAATCGAATATATTCTTCCCGTTCCACCGCACTTTTTAACCGTGCCAAATCAGGAATAACAAAATTGACTATGGCCACCTTGCCGTCAATGGTTTCCGGGTTATACTCCGCGGATGCCAGGGCCAACTTATACTCGATTAAAGTCAATGCATCCTGGGAAACCAGTTTTTGAAAAGCCACATAACCTTTCCGGCGCAGGTAATCATCGGGGTCCATGCCTTCGGGCAGCTGCCCCACCTGCACTCTCGCGCCCAGGGAATGCAAAATGTCCAGTCCCCTCAGGGTAGCCTTGGCGCCGGCAGTGTCGGAATCGTAGGCAATGGAAATATTCTTGCTGAAGCGCATTAATAACCGCCCCTGCTCACGGGTAAATGCTGTCCCCAGCGACGCCACCGTATTGGTCACGCCAAACTGGTGGGCTGCAATCACATCCATGTAGCCTTCCACGACCACCACCCGGTCTTCACTGCGGATGGTCTTCCCTGCCCGGTTCAGGCCGTACAGGGTGCGGCTTTTTTGAAAAACCGGGGTTTCCGGTGAGTTCAGGTACTTGGGTTCACCCTTGCCGAGAATGCGCCCGCCAAAGGCCACCACCCGGCCCTGGACGTCCAGAATGGGAAAGATGATCCTGCCGCGGAACCGGTCATAGTAGCCGTTTTGTTCTTTTTTTACCGACACAAGGCCCGCCTGAAAGATGTCCTCGACAGCAAAACCCTGGCTTAGCAGGTGATTGAGCAGGTCGTCCCAGCTGTCCGGCGCAAATCCCAGGCCAAAAGAATCCTGAATTTTTCTGTTCAAGCCCCTCTGGGCCAGGTATTTTCTCGCCCCTTCCGCTTCGGGTAAATCCCGCAAGCAGCGATAAAACCAGCGTGCCGCGGCGCGGTTTATCTCATACAACCGCTGCCGCAGGTTGTAGCGACGGGTTTCCTCGGGGTCTGCCTCCTCCTCCGGTATGGTGATCCCGGCCTCCTTGGCCAGCCGGGCCACCGCTTCGGGGAAGGTAATATTCTGGTGTTTCATCAAAAATGTATAGACATTGCCGCCCTCACCACAGCCGAAGCAGTGCCACATCTGCTTTTCCGGACTGATTGTAAAGGACGGAGTGTCTTCGCTGTGGAAGGGACAAAGCCCAACGTAGTTTCGCCCTCGCCGGTTCAGGGATACATAATTCCTGATAACCGAAACCATATCAACATTGCTTCTTATTTCTTCTATTATATGTTCCGGTACATACCGGGCCACGGCGAATCACCACGTCACTGTACTGTTCTTTTATTTTGAAAATTCGCCAAAAAGAGCTTAATTCCTGCTTTTTAATAATCAGTCTCAATGAGCTGCCGCAGCGACCGCCTAAACTTATCCCGGTCCTGCCGGGTAAATGCCCGGGAGCCTTTAGTGCGAAACCCCGCCCGGCGTTCCCTGGCAGACAGGTGGCGCTCAAACAGCAGTTGATCAATATTATCCCGGCTAAAAATCATACCCCCGGGGGAAATGCAGTAAGCGCCTTTGGCAAGAATCAACGCAGCTAGCCCGTAATCCCGGGTAACCACCATATCCCCGGCGCTGACACGGTTGGCAATGGCAACATCCACTGCCTCGGGCCGGTTATCCACCTGTAAAATACTCGCTCCCGGCAGGCGCTGGCCGTGAGAGACACTGATTACTAAAACCACCGGTAAATCATATTCAGCAGCTACGGCTACTATTTCTTTTTTAACAGGGCAGGAATCACCGTCAATGTAAATCTTTCTTGTCATCTACCGGCCACCTTTTTTTCCTGGTAAATATATTTCTTTTCCAGGAACCAATATTCCTCCCGAAATCGACAAATTTTTCCTTTCTCCATCAACCAGCATTTGAAACTTTTAAAAAGCATAAATTATTCTCCGCAGGCAAAAACTACTCACGAGGTGATTTTATGAGTAAAATATTGGCTTTATTACTGCTATTATTGTTGGCGGGAACTACTGCGTATGTCATCTATATAGGAGTGGTGCTGCCGATATTGAACCCGTTTTTAAAAAACAAGCCTTAGCAAGTTTCCAGTAGTTTCTACATGACTATTGTACCGCATTATGTTATACTCTATGATAGAAAAAGTTATATAAAGCTTTCTTCACTCCTCAAAAAACCTCCCGTTAGCTTTGAGTGAAACCTGGAAAACGGTTTCGCTTTTTTATTTCCTTAAATTACCAGTTTATTTTTTTCTGTTCCGGACAAGATAAATAACAAAGGAAGCAGAAATACTTCTGTCAGGTACCCAGTCAGTACCTGAATAGCTTGACAGCAAAGAGAGTATTATCTGCTTCCTTTTTATATTTTTAAATATGATAACCCTTGGGCACAAAAATTTCCTCGTACAGTTTGATGGCATAGCGGTCTGTCATACCGGCAATATAGTCGCAAGCGGCCCGTTCCGCCCTGCAGGATTCCCAACCCGGAGGTAGTTTTGCCGGGTTTTGGGAATAGAATGAGTACAAGGCCTGTAGCAGCCGGATGGCCTTGCCCTCCTCTGCCTTTGCCGGTGAATCAATATAGACATTTTCAAATAAAAAGGTGCGCAGCTTGTCAGTTGCCTGCCAGACTTTATCGCTCATGGCAATCATGTCCCGTTCGCTGCTGCTCATGATCATGTCTGTAACCATGGTATTGATACGCCCCCGGTGGTGTTTTCCCAATACTTTGACACATTCTTGGGGGAGTTGCTCTTCCTTGATAACCCCGGCACGGATGGCATCATCAATGTCATGATTAATGTAGGCAATGCGGTCGGCAATCTTGACAATCTGCCCCTCCAAAGTCTCCGGCAGCTGGGAACCGGTGTGATTTAAAATCCCGTCCCGCACCTCATAGGTTAGATTGAGCCCTTTTCCCTTCTCCAGCACATCCACCACCCGCAGGCTCTGCTCGTTGTGCTTAAACCCACCGGGATAAACCTCGTTCAGTGCCTCCTCTCCGGCATGGCCAAAAGGTGTATGTCCCAGGTCATGCCCCAAGGCAATTGCCTCGGTCAGGTCCTCGTTCAGGCGCAGTGCCCGGGCAATGGTTCTGGCTATTTGCGCCACTTCCAGTGTATGCGTGAGGCGGGTGCGAAAATGGTCTCCCTCCGGAGCAATAAATACCTGTGTTTTATGCTTCAGCCGTCGGAAGGCCTTGCAGTGAATAATCCGGTCCCGGTCCCGCTGAAAAGCGGTACGTACCGGGCAAGGTTCTTCTTGAAGCAGCCTGCCTTGAGAGCTGTCGCTGAAGGCGGCGTATACCGACAGATGCTGGTGTTCCCATCGTTCCGTCTGTTCCCTGAGGTCCACGTTATCACCTCTCCGCTACATTGTTCCTCTGGACTTATATTTTCCTCCTCTGAGTGATTTTACCTTTAATCACGGGAAAATTCATAAAAAAAATGTTTTCCTGATTCTTATCCTCCCTGCCAATCTTTACCGAAAGGAATATACCCCTTAGCCTCTAATTATTTAGGTTGATACATATTTAATTTGACGGGAAAAGGTGGTTAGAGGTGAATCAACTGAAGTATAAGCAGGAGTATATCCAATGGTTTTTAAATTTTCGTTTAAAAAAGCTACGGATTTCCAGGTTGCTGTTGAAGATCAGCCAAACCCCTCAACTGCTGGAACGGGTCACTTTTGTGGATGATATTACGGACAGGGACAATGCGCTGCTGGTTTCGGCCAGAGGCACAGAAGCTTTTCCCTACATCTGCAGGGTGGACGGCATTTACTACAACCAACCCCAGGAAGCATACAAGGCAATGCTTGACCTCCCGGAAGATGAGCCTATTTACCTTTGCCTGGTATGCCCCACCCGCCCTGTACTGCCAAAAGACGGGACCAGCCGGGATCAGGCCGTGGACGATGGACTGGTACAAAACCTGCAGTTTATTTGGCAAAGATTGGCCCGCCAGCAAATCCTGCATGAAATCGACCAGGCACTGGATAAGAAAGATCAGGAAGAATTTTTTCGCTTAATTGAAAAACTGCGCCGGATAGAAAGTTAACCCGTGGTATGTGTCACCACGGGTTTCGCTCATGGCTGGGGCCAGTAGTCATGCCCGTGTTCCCGGAGGAATTCCTTCGGAAAATATTTGTAACCAAAAAATACCCAATTTAATGTGACATATGACACAGCCAGGGGTGAGGAACCACACAGAAGGAAAATGGTCAAACCGGTAAAATAACATTAACAGCGGCAAAATATTATTACATATCAGGAGGTTGGAAGCCATGACCGCTTTGCCCGGGAATTTGGCCACCACGGCGATGGGCATTTTGCCCCATACGGATGTAAATGCGGCCCAGGAACTGGCGCTGTCACTGGACATTCCCTTCTGGCCCCAGTTGCCCAGGGTAAGCTTTTACGAGGACATGTACGTGCAGGCGTCGGAATATTTTCCCGGTATTGTCCTGGACCTGGAAGAACAGCGCATCTCAATTGACTTGGAAAAATTTTATGCGGAATTGCCGGCCTTTATCATGGCTTGGGAAGAGGGTGAATCCCTGACGCTCTCCGAGGAATACTCCCTTGCCTACCATAATTTCCTGCGCCAGGACCTAAAAGACTACCGGGCTATCCGCGGGCAGATAATCGGGCCGGTCAGTTTCGGCCTGAAAATAACCGACCGGACCAAGACACCGATTATCTACCACGACGAAGTAAGACAGTTATTATTTGATGTGACGGCAAGGAAGATTCAAACCCAGTATCAAGAGTTAAGGGTGAAAAATGCCAATGCCTTCGTCTGGGTGGATGAACCCGGGCTGGAAATGATTTTTATGGCCATCACCGGGTACTCCGCCGAACGGGCGGTAAAAGACTACCGCCAATTCCTGTCACAACTCCCGGAGCCCAAGGGAGTACATCTTTGCGGCAATCCGGACTGGTCCTTCCTCTTGGGCCTTGGTCTGGATATCCTGTCCATTGACGTATTGCAGTGGGGGAATGTATTTACCGCCTACCGGGAAGAGTTGACCAAATTCATTAAAAACGGCGGTATCATCAGCTGGGGAATTACTCCCACCCTCACCGAAGAAATTGCAGAAAACGATGTAGATAAACTTTGCAGTCACCTGGAAAAACTCTGGAAAAATCTCACCACTAAAACGGATTTGACACTGGAGGAAGTCCTCAGCCGCTCCTGGCTGGCCCCGGCACGCTGCTGCCTGATCAACGCGGACAGGGCCAAGTCGGTGGAAAAATCCTTTGAAATGTTGAAGAAAATAAGTGCAAGATTAAAAGACAAGTATTTATCATAAACCTCTGTTTAACGGGAAACGACGGCCTTTTCGCCGTCTTTTCCATTGGGTTTGCTTTGGTCCTGACACCGCAGGAAAATAAAAATATTATGTTAATAGGTATGCAAGCGTTATAGCCTGTATCACACTATTTACAATATTTAAGCACAAATATCCTCGTTGAACACTCGATTTTACAAAAACATATAGATATGATTAACTAACGTCAATATTGGAGGTTGCCACTTTATGGGTAGAAAAAAAAAGACAATCTCTCAGGCAAGACTGCGAGCAAACCGGTTAAATGCCCAAAAATCAACCGGTCCCCGTAGTGAAGAAGGCAAACGCCGCAGCGCCTTAAATTCCCTGAAAAGTACAGGACCAAAAACTGCCAAAGGGAAAGCACGTGCAGCATTTAATGCTACCAAGCACGGCTATTGGAGCAAACCCTCGGTATTACGCCTGTGCCTGGACTGCCCAAAAACCTGCGAGTACTCGTGGCCTCCGGAAGAGTGTATTGAGAGGCGTAAAAAAGAGTTAAAAGCACAAGGAAAGGAGCTGGAATAGTTGTGCCCGACAAACCGTTATTGACTTTTACCCACGGTAACCATATCTGGAACTTTTATCAAAACGAAACGGCAGACCTCTGCTGCCGCAGGTATGCTTCCCTCACCTCGGCCTGGTCTGATGAAGCTATAGTAATACCGGGATTCAAGAATGAATATTCCCTTGCTCTTAACAATGATGAAAAGGTACATTTAGTGGCACAAGATGTAAACGGCGCCCTTTGTTACCGCTGCTGGGACGGCGCCACCTGGTCAAAAATTACTTTTTTGGAACCCTTTGATTTGAATTGGAAGCAAGTCAGCAATCTAATGCTGTCAGCTGCAGGCAGTCTGGTTCACCTTGTCTATATGTCTCAAATTGAAGATACCACAGTGCGGGTTCACCAGTACAGTGAAAACGGCCATTGGTCCCAACCCCGGCGGGTACATACTGCTTATGAACCGTGTACGAAAGCAGCAATGCAGATAGATAATACCGGGCGGCTTCATCTAATCAGCCAGGAAACATATAAGGGGTCAGAGCAATTACGCCACTACGTTTTTCAGCGGCAGGACAACAAGTGGTTACAGCATCCCGTTATTCCGGGCACAAACACCGGTGCCAGCTTTGACCCCTGCCTTTTAGCAGACCGGCAAAACAATCTCCACCTGGTTTGGTTAAGCTCAGACGGCATAAATTTCCGGGTACGGTACAGTCGTTATCAACCAGGAGGTTGGCCGGTGAGCAACTGGCTGCCGGAACAAACAATTTCTTCTCCCAATGTCAACGCCTATTCCCCCGTACTGATTACCGGCGAAGATTGTTTAGTGGCCATGTGGCAGCAAATTGACGGCATCTACTTTAATACCTCTTCAAACCAGGGTACTTCATGGGGCAGGCCGGAAAAAGAAGGACAATTCAAGGACTTTATGCGTCTCAATTACCAAATGTCGGATAAATTTAACCAGGGAGGCTTGAATTTGGTGCGCACATTTTCCGCCACCAGCCCCCAGTTAATCTTACTGGCAGCCTTTGTCTACGCCACAAAATCGTTAAATGGACCAACACCGTCCCGGGATAAATCGACCGACAGCAAATCTTTGTTAAGTATGCGCAACCCCGGCGCCTTACTACCACAAAACATACAACTGAGTCAGTCGGATAACCGTCTTTATCCCTTGACCTTTGCCTTGGAAGATATTCGTTTGACCAACCAGCAGTTAATTAACACCGTCAAACAGCAACAGGACCAGGTAAGCGGTATGAGCGCCCGGCTTAAAAATAACGAACAATATTCGACAAACTTGGCACAACAAGTAAACTCAGCTCAAAAAATGATGAATAAAATGCGGCAAAACATGGACGCACTCCAGTCAGAAAGCACCAGGCAGGCAGCGCGGCAAAATAACGAACTGAAAAACATGGAACAGCAAATCCACCAGTTACGGGCAGAGCTTGCTGCAACCAAAAAATTGCTGAAAACTTACGAAAAAGTACTTGATAACCACGTGGCAGAAACTGCATCAAGAACTAAAAAAAATACCAGCCAGAGTTTTCTCCATCAAGTTCTGGAAGCATTCAGAAAATAATGTAGCCGCTAAATACAATATTCCCCCGTTTTCCGGTGGAAGCCGGGGGATTTTTTGTTTCTACCGGCTTCAAATAAATAAAAAGCCTGCAGCTCACCTGCAGGAAGCACCAGAGGGCCAATAAGCATAAACTTGTCTTATAGTGTAAGCTTTTTACTCTAGAAGCCGGATGCAGTTGCCTTGACGGGGTCAACCTAATTTTTCTCCAGACTATTTAAAAAGTAGGTAACTACAAGACAAGAATTAAAAGTTTTTGTTGGCTTCGCTTTAATCCTGTCCATTTTGGCAACTCGGGAATAGGTTATAGTGAGAATTCAGATTTCTCATCTTCCCGGCCGGGATTAGATTAACAAAATTAAAGGAGGATGCTTATGTCAGAAGAGAAAAACATGGAGATAAGGCAGGACCAAATCAAACCCGGTCCCTGCCCGCCGGAAGGGTGCCCGCCACCCACGGAGATTGTCTGTTTGAAGACCAAAAAGGTTTATGAAGAGTGTAAGCAGTTGGAAACTGACAATGGTAAGGCTTTTGAAGTGTGTGTCCGGGGTTTGGATATCCCCCCGGGTGCAGAAACCGTGGCCTGCCGCGGCATTTCACCTGCTCACCTGAGTTTGGACCAGTGTTGGAAAAAATGGTGGGATAGAGATCTTCACCCGGATAGCTCAACAGACGAAGAAGATGACATGATAGAACTGACGAGGCACGGGTGGAAGGGCTGCTGCAAAGTCATGGAGGGTAAAGTCAAGATTTGGCAGCCTAAGAAGATCCGGTTTCTCATCACTGTTGAATTTTTTGACTCAATGGGCAACAGTCTGGGGACACAGGAGGGATGGGCCTGCCTGGACCAACTCCCCGAAGAAAAAGTTGTGGCTTTGAGCCGTGCCGGTGAACCCAGGTTGGAATGTGAAGTGGACCTGTTCTTTGACTGCCTGGCATGCTTCATAGAGACGGATGAGGACAGGTGCAAAGCTCTTTGCAAACGCTGCCGGCGGGACTGTGCACCATGTGTTATCTGCTGTGTCAACGTATTGAAGGTTGTCAAACTGTTTGCGGAAGTACAGCTTATGGTACCGGCTTACGGCTTCTGCCCGCAGCCGCCTGAATGTCCGGAAGAAGTACTGGGTGAATGCCCGCCGGCTGTGCAGACCTGGCCACCCTATCCGCCCCAGGAGGAAGACCCGGATAACAGCTGCAGCAATTGCGGGTAAAAAAAGACCGGCACCGTTGGTGTCGGTCTCTTGATTCTTTCTTTGGAAAAACATTTTTTGTAGTCTTATTATCTCTTCACAAAAAAGACAGATACCATCACGCCACCGCCATTGGGCACGACCCCCACCCCTACATGGGTGTAATCAGGGTGCAGCAGATGCATCCGGTGCACGGGGCTGCCCATGTAAAGTGCCAGCGCCCTGTCAACACTGCGGGTTTTCGCTAAAATGTCCCCGGCCATTTTGTAATCTTCTCCTACTGCATCCAACATATCGGTAACCCGGCCGTAGGTGGGTGAAACATGGGCGAAGTAGTTGTTGTCAACCATATCCTGACTCTTCAATCTTGCTGCTTCGGTAATACCCATGTCAAGTTGAACCGGTGAAAGCCCTCTCTTGGTGCGTTCGGCATTGATTAAGTCCAGCATACGCTGTTCTTGAGTGGTTAAACCGGAACTACCATCATCCGGCTGTCCCGGTTTACCCGGAGCAGGCTCCGGGGTTGGTGCCGGAGCGGTTGGTTGGTTCCCATAATATTTTTCGTACCACTGTGGGCTTAACCAGCCCATGCTTGTCCCGATACCGGGTGCCGGGTCCGGTTGCGGAGCCGGGTCGGGAGTTGGCTCAGGCAGCGGTGCCGGTTCCGGGCCGGGTGCCGGGTGAGTTTGGTGATATTGCGCATACCATTCCGGTGTCAGCCAGCCGGCGGCCAGGGCGGTACCGGTAATACTAAAGATAAAAAAAGTGGAAACAACCAGGATGAGTACAAGTGTTCTGCGCTTCATGACATTCCTCCTCAACTATTTAATAAATGAAATATCCCCTGAATTAAATTATAGCCTGTCCCCGGGCCTTAAACAAAAACACCCTGGGACCCTGGTGCAAAATAAGGAGGAAAGACCATGCCAAGGCTGGTTGTTCTTTCATTTAGTACCCTTTTTCACTATCATGGGTTGTATTGGTATTTTTCGAAAAACTTTCTAATCTGCTGGATTATACCCCGGGGTTTTTCAGTTTTGACTGTATATTTTTCCATTTGGTCCTGCAGCAGCTGTTCATAAACCTGCAGGGTTTTCTTGACCTCTGCCAACTCAGCCTTCAATTGAAAAAAATCCCGTTCCATATTTTTAAATTCGTCTTTCTGTTCAGCAATTTGTTTGGCATTTTCCAATAAAACCGAATCCCTATTCCTCTGCGTTTCAGTCATGATCCTATAATGAAGACCTATTTGCCATTCTAATTTTGCCGTATGCTGGAACATGTCTTCCAACCGGGAGTTGGTACGGTAAACTTCATCCCGCTGTCGCCTGAGTGTATCTGCCAGTTGTTGACTGGTTAAACGGACATCTTCCAAGGTAGCGGTCAAGGCATAAAGTTGATAGTCGGCCTTGGGCAGTTGCATGCTTTTAGGCAGCAGGGCATCGGGGCTGTGCATTCTCAGCAAGGATTTGCTATCACCTGTATTGGCCGGGAGAAACCCGGGTTCTTTCAACAGTTTAGTGGCATAAACATAGGCAGTAAGTAACATCAGTTCAGGGCCGGTAGCGGAAAATGCACGCACTGAATCCAAACTTTCCCGGGTAAATTGGTGGGACATTTGGTAATTCAGACGGATGAAATCTTTTAACTGTCCTTCTTTTTCCGGTTTGCTCCAGGATTTACCCCCGTCCCGGGAGACACTGACGTAGATCCCGTCTATTTGCTCCCACAGGGCTAACAGGCGGTTTTTATCGGCAAGAAGTATCGGCGAATAGGCATTTTTATTCGGAAAGGAAATTATTTTTTCCTTTGTCCATCCGCTTACCGGCCAACCGCCTGTTTGATAACGGCTGTAATGCACCCGAAAATTAAAACCGTCGCTTTTCAGCCAAACCAAGTGAAGGTTATCTTCAATACCGGGCACTATGAAGGGTTCCATTCTGCCACTGTCTTTGGTCTCCGTAATATTCAGGTAATACTGCCACCGGTCTTTTTCAGAATCAAATATGTAATGGTTTAGTTTCTCTACTGTCTTATTTTTTTCCTGACTGATTAGATGAAGGTAGCCGCTGTCATTAATTTGTACCGCCGCTTCCCCACATGGAACGTCTACTGTATTTATTATCTTGGGTTCAGACCAGTTTTTCCCTTGATAAAATTGATGAATTCGCACATTTGCATCTTCAACTCGAGATGCATATAAGAGGTGAACCAGACCGTGAGACGCTGCTAACATCAAGTTGCCGGTATGGTCCCGGTGGTAGGGTTCCAGGTAGGTAATTTCCGACCAGGAAACACCGTCAAAGCAGCGGTAATTCAGTGTTCCGCGGCAGTCTTCCGCCACCAGGTAAATTGTTTCCCCGTCACCCAGGGCCAGGGAATACTCTTCTTTAAAATCTGGCAGAAGTATTTCTTCCTCAGACCAGGTGAAAACCACCCGGTCATATTTGCGGGTACATAAATCCCCTTTTATTGTTTTGTAAAAGTTCCAAACGTATTGCCCATGAGCGAACGTTAGCAAAGGCTTATTTGACAGCATGACGCGCAATCCCCTTTTCTTTGCTGTCTTTCATTTACCGGATTTCTGTTAACTGGACTGTTTCCGGTTTAAATACACCTTAGTAACAAGATATTAGTTTTTCAATGATATGGTCAGGAACGGACTCAACCCAAAAATAGCGGCGCTTTAAATTTTATAAAAAAAGAAACCCCTGAGGGGTTTCTTAGCTCTTGCGTAATGCTTTTGCCGCTCCTGCCGCTTGGGCCGCAGCCAGGCGGGCACTGGGTACCCTGAAGGGCGAGCAGCTGACAAAATCCAAACCGATTTGGTGGCAGAATTCAATGGAACTGGGCTCGCCGCCATGTTCTCCACAGATACCGATTAGCAGGTCGGGTTTGGTTTGCCGGGCCTGAGTAACGGCCATCTGCATCAGCGCACCCACGCCCTGCCGGTCCAGGACGATAAACGGGTTATCCGGCAGGATCTTATCCTCCACATACTGGTGCAGGAACTTGCCCTCGGCATCGTCCCGGCTGAAACCAAAGGTGGTCTGGGTCAGGTCGTTGGTGCCAAAGGAGAAAAAGTCCGCTTCCCTAGCAATTTCCCCAGCAGTGGCACAGGCCCTGGGGACCTCAATCATCGTCCCCACCTCATATTTAAAGTCCACACCGGTTTCCTGCTGCACCTGTTCACCAATTTCCACGATCAACTTTCTCAGCTTGGCAAGTTCGTTTATATGGCCAACCAGGGGAATTTCCACTTCCGGTTTGACATCATAACCCTCCCCGGCAAGCTGGGCCACAGCCTGGAAAATGGCCCGGGCCTGCATGGCGTATACTTCGGGGAAAGTGATGCCCAACCGGCATCCCCGGTGTCCCAGCATGGGGTTAAACTCACTCAACGCGCGAACCTGGTCAAGCAGTTCTTCTTTTTCCTTTACTTCCTCCTCCTTGCCCTGGAATTTCAGTCCGGCTATTTCCACCGCCAGTTCCTCGGCATTCGGCAGGAATTCATGCAGCGGGGGGTCCAGCAGGCGGATGGTTACCGGGTAACCTTCCATGGCCTTTAAAATCCCGTAGAAATCGCCCTGCTGCATGGGCAGTAGTTTATCCAAAGCCTTTTGCCGGGCTTCCTCGCTGCTCGCCAGAATCATTTCCTGGACAATGGGCAGCCGCTCCTGAGCCATAAACATATGCTCAGTACGGCAGAGCCCGATACCGGCGGCGCCGAATTCTCGCGCCTTCTGCGCGTCTTCCGGCGTATCGGCATTGGCCCGAACCCCCAGCTTGCGCACCTTGTCCGCCCACTCAAGCAGCGTCCGGAATTCATCGCTCAGTTCCGGGTCAATCATGGGCACGTTGCCCTTGATTACCTGCCCGGTGGCCCCATCTATGGAAACAATATCACCTTTCTTAACCACGATACCTTCTTTGGTCCTGAATTGGCCTGCATTATAATCTATTTTTATCCCTTCACAGCCGCAGACACAGGGTTTGCCCATACCCCGGGCGACCACTGCCGCGTGACTGGTCATACCACCGCGGCTGGTAAGGACACCCTGAGCAGCGACAATGCCGTGAATGTCATCAGGGGTGGTTTCGGTACGTACCAGCAAAACCTTTTCACCATCCTTGCCTAACTGTTCCGCTTCATCGGCATCAAAAATCACCTTGCCGCATGCTGCTCCGGGAGAAGCAGGCAGGCCCCTGGCAATGACATCCAGTTTTGCCTCGGGGTCAATACGCCGGTGCAGCAGTTGGTCCAGCTGGGCCGGTTCCACTCTCTGCAAGGCCTCTTCCCTGGTAAGCAGGCCTTCTGCCACCATATCCACGGCAATTTTTATCGCCGCACTGGCTGTACGCTTGCCGGTACGGGTCTGGAGCATGTAGAGGTTACCCCGTTCAATGGTAAACTCTATGTCCTGCATATCCCGGTAATGTTTCTCCAGCAATTCACAGGTTTCCACAAACTGCCGGTAAACATCGGGAAGCTCTTTCTCCATACTGGAAATGTGCTGCGGTGTGCGAATACCTGCCACCACATCCTCTCCCTGGGCATTGATTAAATATTCGCCGTAAAGCTTCTTTTCACCGGTAGAGGGATTGCGCGTGAAGGCAACCCCGGTACCGCAGTCATCGCCCATATTGCCGAACACCATGGACTGCACGTTCACCGCAGTGCCCAGTTCATCGGGAATTTTGTTGATTTTCCGGTAGACTATGGCCCGCTGGTTGTTCCAGGAGTCGAAGACGGCACGGACAGCCATGATCAGTTGTTGCAGCGGTTCTTGGGGGAACTCCCGTCCAGCTTTACGGAATACTAATCTTTTATACTCGTCAATAATTCCCTGCAGGCTTTCCGGACTCAATTGATAGTCAAATTCGATCCCCTGTTTTTTCTTGTATTTATCCAGCACCTGCTCAAAATGATAGTGCTCGATACCCAGTACCACATCGCTGAACATCTGGATAAAACGCCGGTAGCAGTCCAGGGCAAAGCGCCTGTCGCCTGACGCAGTCGCCACGGCCTCTACCGTTTGGTCGTTTAAACCCAAATTCAAGATGGTATCCATCATTCCCGGCATGGAAATCACGGCCCCGGAACGCACGGATACCAGCAGCGGGCTTTTGACGTCACCAAACTTTTTCCCTACATTTTCTTCCACTGCCGCAAGTTTCTCGTTGAGCTGCTCCTCCAGGCCGGCCGGGAATTTCTGTCCCCCGGCAAAGTACTGATTGCAAGCCTCGGTGGTAATGGTCAAACCCGGCGGGACAGGCAGACCGATACCGGTCATTTCCGCCAGGTTCGCACCTTTGCCGCCCAACAACGGCTTCATGTCCGCGTTCCCCTCGGAAAATAGGTAGACATACTTCTTGTTAGACATAACGCTCCCCCTTGTAATATAGTTCTAAAATAGTGCTGGCAGTCTCCTCAACCGCCCTGTTGGTCACATCAATGATGGGACAGCTGATGCGTTTCATAATCTGTTCCGCATAATCGAGTTCTTTGAGAATCCTTTCCAGATTGGCATAATCCGCGTTGGCGGTAAGCCCCAGGGTCTTCAAACGTTCCTGACGGATTTCATATAAAAGCTGGGGGCTGATTGTCAGCCCGAATATTTTCTTGGGCGAAATGCTAAATAATTCTTCCGGCGGTGCCACCTCGGGAACCAGCGGAATATTGGCAGCCTTGACTCGCTTATGAGCCAGGTACATGCTTACCGGTGTTTTGGAAGTACGGGACACGCCCACAAGCACCACATCGGCATAGTCCAAGCCCCGGGGGTCTTTACCGTCGTCATATTTCACCGCAAATTCTATTGCCTCAACCTTGCGAAAATACTGCTCATCCAGTTTGCGCAGCAACCCCGGTTCCAGTTTCGGCGGTACATTGGTGACCCCGGCAACCGCTTCCACCATGGGGCCGAGAATATCCACCGCCGGCAGGTTATGAGCGGCAGTGAGCCGCAGCAGCTCCTCCTTTAGTTCCGGGATGACGATGGTGTAGGCAATCACCGCTTTAAAACCCCTGGCCTCTTCCACAATTTCGGCAAGCTGTTCCTTATCACTGACATAAGGTATCCGGCGCAGTTCTACATGGCCGGAGTCAAACTGGCTGGCCGCCGCCCGGGCGACAAATTCGGCAGTTTCACCCAGTGAATCCGAGATTATATAAATAACAGGTGACTCATTTGCAATAATAGGCCTTCACCCTTCCTTTCTTATTTGCCTTCACCAAGTTCAACAAATAGCTGGGTGATATTGGTCTTGGTGATACGACCAACTACCTCCAGTCTTTCCCTTCCCCCGTCATCAATAATTTTTCGTACCACCGGCAGGGCGTCCACCTGGTGGTCTGTTAATTTTGTCGCTGCCAGGTACACTGTTTCATCCAAAGTGGTGGTAATAATGTTGGGCATGCGTGTCATGGCAATGCCCACCGGCACCTGGCGGACATCGTTTTGGCCGATGGTAACTTTCAGCAGGTCCTTGCGGGAGACCACACCTTCCAAAAAGCCACCTTCACTGACCACGATCAACGTCCCTACATCTTCCACAAACATGGTGACAATAGCATCATATACAGAAGTATCTTCCTTAATGACCACCGGAACGGATTTTAAATCCTTCACCCGCATGCGTTTTATTTCTTCCGCCAGCAGGGAAATTGGGGATTTTCCGCTATAAAAATAACCCACCCGCGGTCGCGCGTCTAAAATTCCCGACATGGTGAGAATTGCCAGATCGGGTCGCAAAGTAGCCCGGGTGAGGTTGATACGTCTTGCTATTTGTTCACTCGTGATAGGCCCTGACCGCTTGACAATTTCTACAATCTTTTCCTGTCGTGGAGTAAGTCGGATAAGGGTCACCACCTTCGCTGAATATTATTATGTCATACTGTTTCATTAAAACCAGGTAATTTATTATATACTATATCGGGTAATAAAGTCCTTCCGTACAAAAGATTATTTTCTACTGAAAATCAGTCGCTTGAAACCAGAATTTTTTCTGCCAGAAAATCCGCCAGCGGCGCCGGATCATCCGGATCAAACTGGGGAATATCCAGATCCAGCCTGACATCAGTGACCACCGCAAGCAAATCCTCCGGGTCACACACAAGTTCCCTGCTTACCGCTGCCCGGAAGACTTCTATTTTTGGTTTGTCCGCGTGCTTGTATCCCTCGGTGACAATCAGGTCAACACCGGTAATCAGTGCGGCTATCCTGTCCAAACTTTTTTCCCGTCCCGAATAATCAAGCAAAGCCATTTTGTCCGGCGAGGCGATAACCACGGTTTCCGCTCCCGCTCGGGCATGCCGCCAGGTATCTTTTCCCGGCCCATCCATTTCAAAGTGGTGGGTATGTTTGACGGTGGCAACCTTCACACCACGTCTGCTGAATTCTTTTATCAGCTTTTCCAAAAGGGTGGTTTTTCCCACATTGGCTCTGCCCACAAATGAAATAATGGGAATCATACTATTCCCCCCGATTTTTTAAGGTACTGCCGTACCTCAAGCCAATCCTCAGGTGTATTGATATTTAAAAATGCCCTGTCCAGGTCACCATACCGGGCAAGCAGCCGCTCTTCCAGGTAATTCACCCGCACCTGCGGGAAAAAGGAGGTTACTTTTCGCTCACCCGCACTAATCGCCTGTTCAATCGCCGCCAGGCAGTTTTTCGCATAGACTGCGTGCAGCGGTTCCAGGTAGGGGCCAATTTGCGGTACCACCACATCAAACCCCGCCACCTGGGACAGCATAAAGCGGACAATTTCCGCTTCCAACAGCGGCATATCACAGGCAACCACGAAATTTTTCTCATCTTTACTGGCAATGAGGCCGGCATGCAGGCCGCTTAAAGGTCCCTTGCCCGGGATAATATCTCCCACCACCGGGTAATTAAATGTACCGTACCTGGCGGGGTCATTGGCTACAATGATAATTTCCCGGAAAAGCGGCTGCAGCACCGCTATTATCCGCTGAATAATGGGTTTTCCCGCCAGGGTAAGCAGGGCCTTGCTGCTACCCATGCGAATGTTTTGCCCACCTGCCAAGATAATTCCCGTCATATAACTCTCTCCATTTGAGGACGGTTTTTGACTTGCATTTGCCGGGAAAAGGCATCGATGTGGTAGATGCTGGAATTCAAGTCAAGAGCCGTCCTCGTTCAATAGTTAATTGACCAGTTCCAAGCGGATTCCCGTCTTGCTAACCACCAGGTCGCGAATGTGCCGCAGCAGGGCCAGGCGGTTTTCCCGCACGTCATTGTCATCAGTCATGACCATCACCTGGTCAAAGAAGTCGTCCACCGGCTGACGGAGACCGGCAATTTCCAGCAGCGCCCGGTAGTAGTCACTCACCTGTCCCAGTTTTTCCTCCACCCGGACTATGGCCTGCCACAGTGCCCGTTCTGCTTCTTTCCGGAAAAGGCTCTCATTTACCTTCTTGGCGGTTTCCGCTTTTTCCACCAGGTTGGCGGCACGCTTGAAAGCGGTATTCAAAGCCTCAAACTGCCGGTCCAGCCGGAAATTATCCAGTGCCTCGGCCCGGGCCAGGGCATCCAGTGGGTCATCCCAGCCGGCGGCAAGTACCGCGTCCACCACATCATACCTGAGGCCCCGCTCCTGGAAGATGTTTTCAATTCGCTGGCGGAAGAATTTCAAGACGTTTTCCGCCACCTCCGCCAGGGGTTGGGACAGTTTGTCTTCGTACAGGCGGTAGGCTTTTTCCACCAACTCTTTTAAGGACACGGTCAGCCGCTTGTCCAGGAGGATGTGACAGATAGCCAGCGCCTGGCGCCTGAGGGCGTAGGGGTCCTGGGAACCGGTGGGCTGGATGCCGATGCCGAAACAGCCCACAATGGTATCCAGCTTGTCGGCAATGCTCACCAGGATACCGGTAACGGTCCGGGGCAGCTCGTCACCGGCAAAGCGGGGCTGCCAGTGTTCGCCGATGCCTCTGGCAATTTCCTCAGGCTCCCCATGATAGGCGGCATAGTAACCGCCCATTATTCCCTGCAGCTCGGGAAATTCGTAAACCATATGGCTGACCAAATCCGCTTTGGCCAGGTAAGCGGTCCTGAGCACCGCCTCCTTATGGTCCGGCGCCAGCAGGTTGCTTAAATACGCGGCCAGGGTCTTGATTCTTTCCATTTTTTCGTATATTGTCCCCAGTTGTTCCTGAAAGACGATATCTTTCAGGGCAGCAACCTTCTTCTCCAGAGGTTCTTTTACATCTTCCCGGTAAAAGAATTCCGCATCCGCCAGACGGGCCTTGAGCACCTTCTCGTTGCCGGCGGTCACTATATCCAAATGCCCGGCAGTGCCGTTGCGTACGGTAATAAATTTGTTCAATAGCTTCCCTTCCTTATCCCGCACCGGGAAATAGCGCTGGTGTTCCTGCATCGGTGTAATCAGCACCTCGTCCGGCAGTTCCAGGTACTTCTCCTCGAAACCGCCGCACAGTGCCGTGGGATATTCCAAGAGGTGGACAACCTCTTCCAGCAATTCTTCATTTTCTTTCACTACGCCATTTTTCGCCGCTGCCAGTTCCTGTATCTGTCGCCAGATCATTTCCCGCCGCTTGTTCTGGTCCACAATTACAAAGGCCTGCTCCAGGCGCTCCAGGTACTCAGCAGCAGTTTTCAGTTCAACATCACGGGCCAAAAAACGGTGACCCCTGCTGGTTCGCCCGGAACGTACCCCTGCCAGTTCAAAGTCCACCACGTGATTGCCGAACAGTGCCACCAGCCAGCGAATAGGCCGGACAAAGCGCAGTTCCTGGTAAGCCCAGCGCATCGGCTTGGGAAAGTTTAACGACAGTACTAAATCTTTCAGTAAGGCAGGTAAAATCCTGGCGGCGTCTTCACCGGCACTTTTAACTACGGCAAAAACATATTCGCCCTGTTTGGTTTCTTTAACTGTCAGGTCGCTCACGTCCACTCCCTGGCTCCGGGCAAAGCCTGTAGCTGCCCTGGTGGGATTACCCCGGTCGTCAAAGGCTACTTTCTTGGCCGGTCCCTTCACCTCTTCCGCCAAATCCTGCTGTCTCTCCGCAAGGCCGGACACCAGCAGCGCCAAACGCCGTGGAGTCCCGTAACTATTTATTTCGTCAAACTCCAATCGTGCTTCTTGAAACATTTTGGCGGCATTTTCCTTTAACTGTAGCAAAGCATTGTTCATAAACCGTGCCGGTATCTCTTCCGTACCTATTTCCAAAAGCAGTTCCCTGACCATCGTCTACGCCTCCTCTTCCTGTTCCCGGTCCAATCCCAGTTGCTTTCTCAAAGCTTCATCCTTTATCAACGGGTAATTCAATTGCTTTCGCTGTTCCACGTAACCCCTGGCACAAATACGGGCCAGATTACGCACCCGGGCAATGTAACCGGTGCGCTCGGTAACGCTGATTGCACCCCGGGCGTCCAGCAGGTTAAAAGTATGGGAGCATTTTAACACGTAATCGTAGGCCGGCTGCACCAAACCCCTTTCAATCACCGCCATGGCCTCCTGCTCGTAGGCGTCAAAAAGAGAAAAAAGCATGTCCGTGTTGGCTACCTCAAAGTTATAGTGGGAATAATCCACTTCTCCCTGGTAGTGTACATCGCCATAGGTGATACCGTCCACCCATTCAATGTCAAAGACACTGTCTTTCTTTTGAATGTACATGGCCAAACGTTCAATGCCGTAGGTAATCTCTGCACAGACGGGATGACAGTCGATACCGCCGCACTGCTGGAAATAGGTAAACTGGGTGATTTCCATCCCGTCCAGCCAAACTTCCCATCCGAGGCCCCAGGCGCCCAAAGTCGGTGATTCCCAGTTATCTTCCACAAAACGAATGTCGTGCTTTTTGGGATCAATGCCTATTTTTTCGAGGCTCCCCAGGTACAGCTCCTGCACGTTGTCAGGCGACGGTTTCAAGACCACCTGGTATTGATAGTAGTGCTGCAGCCTGTTGGGATTCTCCCCGTAACGCCCGTCGGTGGGACGGCGGGAAGGTTCGACGTAGGCCACATTCCACGGTTCCGGGCCCAAGGCCCGTAGAAAAGTGGCCGGGTGCATGGTCCCCGCCCCTTTTTCCATGTCGTAAGGCTGCTGGATGATACAACCCTGTTCGCCCCAGTATTTGTTTAACGCCAGAATAAGTTCTTGTAAATTCATCAAGTCAACCTCCTCTACCGGCAGATAAATTATTTTGAGAAATCAACAACTCCCGCCCCGGTCAGGGACGGGAGTTGCTTTCCCGCGGTTCCACCCTGGTTGGCCTTACGGCCCCCTCTTGGTGTGCAGGCTTTACTGGTATGAATATTAATTCACACGTTCCTCCTGCGGCTTGGAAACGCCATCGCCTTCGCTGTGCCGGGCTTTCACCGTTCCCGGCTCGCTGGCTGTGGTTTGAAAGCGACCTCTCCCGCATCGCCAAGATATTATATTATCCTACACTTTAGCAAATCCCAACCAAAATGTCAATATATGTCCTTGGCCACGGCGCAGCTCTATGGCAACGAGTGGTGATAGTGGCCCGAGGTTTGTTCCACCCTATCAGTTTTACTCCTTTTCTTCAGAATCCGCTTCCGGGTGAAGAGGCTTTTCTTCTACCGTGCCATCCGGTCGCACGATTTCCAGTTTGTATTTCTTTGCCACTGCCGTAACCGTGCCGATCCCCGCCAGGATTGCCAGTTCGGTGCTTGCCAGTGCCCCGATCACCCCCAAAGCGCCCAGGGTGGCGGGGATTTCCACTACAGTTTCATCGTCTCTTTTCAGCCTGATTTTGGTCACATTTCCTGTCTGGAAAATCTGTTTGATCTGGGCAAACAATTTACTGCCCTGTGCATGTAATTGCTGGTCCCACTGCTGTTCCTTCTCTTCCAGGTAGATAATTGCCCGGACCACGTCTCCGTCTGCCTGGTCCAAAGCCTCCTTGGCCTCTTTATAAGTTACATTGATCCGCTGCCTGATCCGGTCTATTTTGGCCAGTTCATCCATGCTTTTTCCCTCCTTTACCTTTGGTGGTATTGTTTTCTTTTCCAAAGATATTTATACCCGGCTCAAATCCTCCAGAAAGGACCGGCTTTTAAACTTCCTTTCCAGCTGCAGTTCAACATACCGCCCCAGCAGGATGGACAGCTCCTGCTGCAGGGAGGGAGAAAGCCGCAGGCGGCCGCACTTGTTTAATTCCATACTGCTTAACGCCCTCAAGTTGGCAGCTGCCCCTCCGCTCACCGGCATCAATGGTGCGTAATCACCGGCACAGCGCTCACAGACCAGGCCCCCTTCCTGTAAGCTGAAATACATCTTGCGAAAATTATTTTCACCGCAGCCCAGGCAGCAGCCCAGCTCCGGTGCATATCCCAAAATATTCATCAGGCGGATCTCATAAAGTCGGGTAACCAGCCGGGGGTCATGGTTTACCAACAGGTGCAGGCAGGTTAGCAGCAGGTAAAAAAGCTCCGGGTTGGCCTCCCGCTCCGGCACTGCCTCTACAGTCAGCTCGGCAAGATAAGCGGCAAACGCAAAACGGTCCAGATCAGACCGCAGTTGGGCAAACGGCTCTATAACCGCACACTGGGTAACCGTATCCAGGGACCGCCCCCGGTAAAAGACAAACTCCGAGTGGGAAAAAAGCTGGATGCCGCCGCGTATACTACTTTTTACCTTGCGTACTCCTTTGGCAATTGCCGGTATTTTGCCCTGCTCACGGGTATAAACCGTCAATAGTTTATCCGCTTCTTTGTAATTTTGGTTTTTCAATACCAACCCCAGGGTCTTGAAATAAGCCACCGGTTGTCACCTCTCCCCAGTGGAACTTTCCGTTCCCTCGCAATCCGCCTCATACTTCTGTTTATCCTTGTATAATGCCAAGACTATTCTTCCTCAGGACCGTACCCAAAATTACGCAGCATTACCGTGCTGCGCCGCCACGCTTTTTTTACTTTTACCCATAAATCCAAAAAAATCTTGCTGCCCAGCAGTGCCTGGATATCCTCCCGGGCCAGCTTGCCGATATCCTTTAACATCTGTCCCCTTTCCCCGATAATGATACCTTTTTGGGAATCCCTTTCCACATAGATGCTGGCACCGATATAAACCATATTTTCACTGCGCTTTTTTACTTCTTCCACCACCACCGCAATGGAATGGGGAATTTCTTCCCGGGTAAGGTGCAGGACTTTCTCCCGTATCAGTTCGGCAATTATGAAACGTTCCGGCTGGTCAGTCACCATACCCGCCGGGTAATACTGCGGGCCCGGCGGCAAGTGCTGCATAATCAGCTCCCGCAGTCTTTGCAGGTTTTCACCGGTGACCGAAGAAATAGGGATCCACTGGCTAAAGTCATGTTTTTCCTGTACCCGGGCCAAAAATTGTGCCAGCTGTTCCGGGTGGACCAGGTCAAGCTTGTTGGCCACAAAGAAAACAGGCGTATCCACCTTATTTATCATGCTCACTATGTATTCCTCACCGCCGCCCCAGGGCACGGAAACATCCACCACATAGAGAATTATGTCCATGTGGGACAGGGCGCTAAGGGCTGTCTTTACCATGTATTCACCCAACTTATGCTGGGGCTTGTGAATGCCCGGAGTATCAATAAACACCGCCTGGGCACGGTCGGTGGTCCAGACACCCTGGAGCCTGTTTCTGGTGGTCTGAGGTTTATCCGACATAATGGCAATTTTCTGTCCCACCAATTTGTTTAATAATGTAGATTTACCCGCATTGGGCCTGCCAATAATGCTGACAAAACCCGACCGGAAATCTTCCGCCACCGCAAGTCACCTCCATATTCGATGTTAGAGGTTCGATTGGTTCCAAACCATAAACTAGAGTTTAAAATAGCCGGGTAGCAGTTCACTGATCGGTTTAACCTGATAGACACCCTGTTTGTTGGCCATAATTACGCGGATGCCCTCACCAAACTCTGCAATTATCTGGCGGCAGGAGCCGCAAGGAGAGCAATATTCCTCCGTATTGCAAACTATGGCAATGGCAGCAAATTCCCGCTCTCCCTCGGAAACTGCCTTGCTAACGGCAGTACGCTCCGCGCACGTGGTCAAACCGTATGAAGCATTCTCCACATTGCAACCGGCATAAACTTTCCCTGACGTGGTTAGAAGAGCCGCTCCCACCGGAAAGTTTGAATAAGGAACGTAAGCATTTTTTTGGGCCTCCAGTGCGACTTGGACAAGTTCTCTATCAGTCACCAGTAATACCCTCCTAGTAATCAATCCGGGTACCGGTGGGTACAATCTGTATCCATGTCTGTCCCGGCATAAACTTAATTTCTTCGCCTTTGACAGTAAGGTAGCGCGTGGGCGAATGCAAATCCTCTTTTTCCCACCTGGCCTGGTAGGCAATGCCGTTGTTAAATACCAGCGCTTTCCCGCTGCCAATCATATCCATTTCCAGCCTGCCCTCACCGTCAATAACTTTAGTATCTACATACTGGACCACAATATTCCGGGCCTTTAACTGCAAATTTGTACGCCCGTCAATATGGGCCTTCCGCCCCAGGAAACGCAGGTATGCTCCGCCGGCTTTCTGATACACGTAGCGTACCTGGCTGAACTGCTGGGGGTAGTAAACAATGATTTCGTCGCTGTTTCGCAGCGTTTCCGGCAGGTCCGGCTTTTCGTCATAAAAAGAAAATGCCGGTACTTCCACGCTTTTCTCCAGGTCAAAATCATCTGCCAGAGCATGCAGGTCTTCCGTACTGCTCAGCAGGTTGTGGGGGACCGCCCGGTCCTTTACCCGCCAAAAACCCCGGGTAATGGGAATCTCGTTCAGATGAGCAATGTTTTTCTCTTTCATCATTATTTCAGCCTGAGGGCTCTGCCCGGCATGAACGTACACGGAAGATGTATCCTGGGCCAGCTGGATGAAATAGGGCCGGGCACTGCGAATTGGCCCCACCTCCTCTGCCTGGCCGTGATAATAGACGGCCATCAGCCGGGTAATGCCGCCCTCCACCAGGGCCTCGTAAACCAGGTCGGCATCGGCTATTCCCAGGGGCGGACGGGCAGCGGGAGCGTTATCCACCATTACCGCCAGCGGCCTTTGGGCAGGCAGTTCCGTCAGCACCTCACCGTCAAGGGGGCAGCGCAGTTTGGGGGTGTCCTTACTTTTTTCCGACTGCTGCGGCTCCTTGGGCGGGCTTACCACATCGGAAACATCATCCTTTTGCTCATCCCGGTTTACACCCACCGGGGGGACGGGCACGTCCAGGGTACTGTCCACGTAGCGGTAAGTACCCCAACCGGCGACCAGGGCAATGATAAACAGTGCAATATACAGTTGGTATTTTATCAGCCACTTCTTCATTCCCTCATCCCCTGTTGATAATCATTGCGCACCACCAGGTAAATTATCAGGCCGACAAAGTTTGCCATCAGCCAGACAATCAGCCACAGGGGCCCGGACAGGTCCCGGGATTGCGCATCACGGTAAATCCAGATGCCCACAGCGATGGTGACAACAAGGGAAGTGAGCACGAACAGGACTACAAAAAACGGAATGCCAAAGTGCTCAAAAAACACAGGAAACACGGGCCTCATCTCCTAAACACTTATTTCTCCTTGTAAGACGGTAATACTACCTCGTCACTGGGGGTAATAATAAACTGAATGCCGAATTCTTCCAGTTCCCTGCGGATGATATCCAGGCTGCTGGCCAAAATCTTCGGGTCACCGACGGCTTTGATCTCAATCGGGTTCACCGCAATGGGCTGCTGGTTGACCAAAATAATGGGCCCGGCACAGCGAATAGAGGAAGTGGTGATCAGGCGCTGGTTGCCAACGGAAGCACCCATGGCGCCGGCAGAAAACAGCTCGTTAACCACATCCCGCACATCCCGGTCATGGACTATATCCACCGAGCTGTTACCTTCTTGAGAATCGTAAAGTTCAATGATAATTCCCGTTCCGGACATTTCCGCAAACCCGGCCCTGACATTTAGCTCCTGGAGCTTGTTACGCAAGGAATTCACCTCATCCACCCGCATTTTCAGGCGGTCCAACAGGGAACGGGCAGTGACCAGTGCGGTCTTGCCGTTGTTGACCTCGAACTCCATCATGGGCCAGGTCCCCTGCAGCAGGGGATGGCTTTTAATCTGGTCAATGGTTGCTTGTTTTAACCGGCCGGTAGGGTCATCAATGACAACCTGATTGTTTTCCCCGGTATAGACGCTGATGGTGGCCTGGCCGGCAAACTCGGAGAGACCCGGGTCCTGGTTCAGCAGTGACAGCACCGTTTCCCGCCGCTTGTTATCCTGCTCCCGCTGGATAACGTCCTGAATTTCCCGGCTGTACCTGGTCTCCAGTTTAACAATCTCTTCAGGAGTAATGGCACGGTCAACTTCAAATTTGAACTGGGCCAGTACATCTCGCACCGCCGAATTGGTAATAACCCCTGCTTCGGCAGCCTGCTGCTCGCTGTATTGAACCAGAAGATTGGCTCCCTGGCGCGCCAGTTCCAGGCGGGTAAGTTCACCGGGGAATTGAATATAACCGGCTGTTCTTGCCAGCAGGACGGAGTTGAATAACAGCACCACCAGCATTAATACCAGTGCCACCCACAATGTTTTATTAGGTATAGTATGTCTGCGCACGG
The DNA here is from genome assembly GCA_964529795.1 of uncultured Thermoanaerobacteraceae bacterium. GTDB lineage: Bacteria > Bacillota > JADQBR01 > JADQBR01 > JADQBR01 > CAZGXM01. Next base: position 24,424 of record CAZGXM010000010.1, on the reverse strand, counting down.
CAGTCACCTCAATTTATGGTAACAAGTTAAAAAAATATTGTTTGTTAGAAAAATATGATCTCAAGCAGACGTATTACTTTTTCATAAAATATGATTACACCCACGATAATTGCATTTAGCGCGGTGAGTAATACGGCTCCCGCGGCAACGTTCTTGGCAATTTTCGCCAGCGGGTGATAGGTGCTCATAAACAAATCCACCGTTCTCTCAACGGCCGTGTTCAGTAATTCCGCCACCATCACCAGGAAAATGGCGAACAGTAACACCAGCCATTCCCAACGGGAAACATCCAGCAGCCAGGCGATTAACAGCGCCACCGTAGCCATAGTGACATGGATGCGCATATTGCGTTGGGTTTTCAGTGAATAGGAGATTCCTTCCCACGCGTCCCGAAAACTCTGCCAAAACGGACGCTCTTTCATCATAATTATCCCTACCTTGCCCAGTTTACAGCTGAAAGAATGCCTTCTTCCATTCGACGCATCTCAGCCCGATTTTGTTCCGTATCATGGTCATAGCCCAGCAAATGCAACAAACCATGGACGGTAAGATAGGCCACTTCCCGTTCAAAGCTGTGACCGCATTCTGCGGCCTGTGCTGCAGCCTTTTCCAGGGAAATGTAGATATCGCCCAACAGCCAGTGGGCAGCGGGGTGAACCGGCACACCTTCCTCCTCATCATTTAAGGCAAAAGAAATCACATCGGTGTCCATATCTTTACCACGGTACTGCCTATTTAGCTGTCGTATCTGCAGGTTGTCCACCAGAATCACTCCCACTTCCGCCTGGCGAGTTAACTGCTGCCCAACGGCTACCTGTTCCGCCACCCTGGTAATAACCTGTTCCAGCCGGTTATGCCAATTAACCTTTTCCTGTTGATTGTGAACGCTGACTTCCACGTTTTTCTTTTCCTTTCTCCATTTCCTTGAACAAATTGTCCGGATACTCCACCCTGGTATGAAAAACTCCGCTGAGAATTTTGACAAAAGCCTGGGCAATAACGTCCAGTTCCCTGAAAGTAAGCTCGCATTCTTCCAATTGGCCGTCTTCAAACTTGTCTTTAATTACCTGACGCACAAAGCCTTCCATCTTTCCGGGGTTCAGCTTCTGTTTTGACCTTACGCCTGCTTCCACACTGTCCGCAAGCATGACAATGGCCGCTTCCTTGGTTTTGGGTTTCGGACTTTCGTAACGAAAATCCTCAGGATTGATGTTTGCCTGTTCCTCTTCGTTTTCACAGCCTTCACAAGCCTTATGATAAAAGAAACCAATCATACTGGTGCCATGGTGCTGCTGGATAATATCCGTAACCACGTCAGGCAAACCGTACTGCTTCGCCAAATCCACACCGTCCTTGACATGAGAATTGATAATCAACGTACTCAACGTGGGCGTCAGCCTATCATGGGGATTATGCTGTGTCAACTGGTTTTCGGTAAAAAAGTATGGCCGTTTTAATTTCCCGATATCGTGATAGTAAGCACCAATCCTGGCCAACAAACTGTCCGCCCCTACCGCATCTGCCGCCGCTTCTGCCATGTTACCCACCATGATGGAATGGTGGTAACTGCCCGGCGCCTCAACCAGCAGTTGTTTCAGCAGCGGGTGATTGGGATTGGACAATTCCAACAGCTTAACCGGGGTGGTAATATGAAAAGCAGTTTCCAGAAACGGTAATAAACCGATAGTTAACACCGAGGATAAGACGCCGTTTCCAATTGCCAGGCCACTGCCTGCCAGCAAGCCAACCAGGGACATTTTATTTGTCAAACCGAAACTGATAATAGTCAGGATATTCACCAGCATGATATAAATGCTGGTTTTGGCCAAATCGCTGCGTTGGCTTAACCGGGAGACACTGAAAACACCGGCAATGCCACCAGCCAGTGCCACCACGGTAAACTGCAGCTGGCCGCCGTTAATCATGCCCACAAAGACGCTCAAAATCACCGTCACAAAGATGGCCAGTTTATTGTCCAGCAGAATGGAAATCAGCATGGAACCGGCAGCTACCGGCACCAAATATCCGATCAGCACGGCAATCTCCGCCTGTTCCCCAATGGAAATGGCGGATACCGTTTTGGCAATCAACAACGTGGTAACAATCACCAGGCCCAGCAGGTTAAACTGCCTGTCCGTGTTATATATTTCCGGGCGGTAAAAGAGAATATAAAATCCAATTAAAGCATACATCACCAAGACAAACAGCAAAACCCCCGCAAACCGCAAATAGGGCGATTTGACGCGCAGCATCCCCAGGTGCTGCAGGGCCTCGATATTCGCCCCAGTGACAATATCACCCTTGCCCACAATTTTTTGATCTTTACGAATGGTCGCCACTACAGGCGCAACCTGGCGGCGCGCTTGTTCTTTCTTTTCCAGTGTTGCCTTGGCATCAAATACCAGGTTGGCTTTTAAATCCATTTTCTCAACCACACCAACGGCCAGCGGCAGTAAATTTTCCGCCACCGGCAGTTCGCCGGTAGCCTGAATAATTTTTTCCTTGGTGGCAGGAATAGCTTCCTTTTGAATGCCCGCCTGCATGTAGCGGTGGATGTTGGCCTTTATTTCTTCGGCCAAATTCAAAAGTTGGTCCGGCGCAGCATTGTTAAGGGCCCGGTAAGTCTCCTCCTCAATTTCAAAACCCAGTACCAGGCGATATTTATCTTTGGGAACCGGTTCCGGTTCGCCCTGCTCGTTCTTGGGAGCATTCCTCTTCAGAGACACCAGATCGTTAAAGATCGCGTCTGTCTTCTTGTCCAGATCATTCAGAACATCTTTGTCCACACGATATTCAGGAGGTACCGCCGCCGCTGCCTCCCGGCGTGCCTGTTCAGTCAATACCTGGCTCTCATAGACAATACTCTGCTGGGCAAAAAAATCTTTGGGGCTGGGTTGGCCTTCTTCCAGCTCAACTTTCTCGGCACTGAAATTGACGCCTAAAATTAAAGCCGTGATTATAAAAAAGACAGCCCCCCAAATCAGCCGGCGGGCAGTAACGTGGCGATACATCCTGATTATGGGAAATTGTATATTTTTTTTCCAAAATTTCCAACGTACCATATATTCCGCTCCTAACTTCGGGTCTCCTCATAAGCGCGAATAATCTTTTGTACCAGCGGGTGGCGCACCACATCCACTTCGGTCAAATATTGAAAGGATATCCCTTTAATGCCTGATAATACCCGCTGTGCTTCCACCAGGCCCGAATGGGCGTCCTTGGGTAAGTCCACCTGGGTAATGTCACCGGTAATTACCGCCCTGGAACCGATGCCAATCCTGGTCAAAAACATCTTCATCTGCTCAGAAGTGGTGTTTTGAGCCTCATCCAAGATAATAAAAGAATCATCGAGTGTCCTCCCCCGCATGTATGCCAGCGGGGCAATTTCAATAACTTTTTTCTCCATATATTTTAAAGCAACATCCACACCCAGGACGTCATACAAACCATCATAAAGCGGGCGCAGGTAAGGATTAACCTTTTCCTGCAGGTCCCCGGGCAAAAAGCCCAACTTTTCTCCGGCTTCGACTGCGGGGCGTGCCAAAACAATGCGCTGAACCGCTTTATTCCTCAGGGCCTTTACCGCCATTACCACTGCCAAATACGTCTTGCCGGTGCCGGCAGGCCCGATGCCGAAGACAATGTCATAATCACTGATTGCCGAAACATATCTTTTCTGTCCGGCAGTTTTGGGCTTAATCTGTTTTCCCCTGGGTGTCACATGAATAACTTCCGACAGAGTCGTCACCAGCTCTTCATCCTTTTTATCCTGCATGCTTGCTACATAATTCACGGTCCCCACATCAATACTGGTCCCCGATTCCACCACCTTGATCAGTTCCTCAAACAAAGTCGTAGCACTATCCACCGCTTCCCGGGTACCCCTGATTGATATTTCATTACCCCGGGCAACAATCTTGGCATCACATTTGGCCTCAATGACACGAAGATTTTCGTCATATTTACCGAACAACTTTGCCGCAACCCCATTGTCACCGATTGTTATCCTCGCCTGGTATTTATCCGTCAATCCAGGAAACCCTCCAGTCTATAACTTGGTATATATAGTCGTGTATATTATATCCACTGCCGCTGGTACTCTCAATAGTAAACCACTTCCATACTAATCTAACAGCTTAGTTTCAGCAATATCTTCAAGTATTTCCCAGGTTACCAGCGCGGAAACCTTGCCACGGGAAATAACCACACCGGTCCTCTTGTCAACTATTTTCGCGCGGGAAGAAATCCTTTGCCGGATGCTTTCCGCGGCCCGTCTTGCCGCTATTTTTGCTGCCTCTTCCTTGTTCCGGCGTATCTGGTACTTTTCTACTTCATAGTAAGTCGTAGTAACAAGTTCGACAGGCAAGTTCAAATTCCTCCAGCTGGGGATGGTTTTGACCTTTTCTTCGCTCTGAAAATATTGATAGGGCGAGTTTTTCGGTCCTCTTATGATTATTTCCTTGCCACCCAGTTTGATACTGGTCCGTCCAGTCTTGTTACCGGTCCTGCGTTCACCGCGTTCCAACAGCTTGACCTCTGCCCGGCCCTGGTACCATACCCGGGCCTTGACTATACCCCTGGCGTGGACCTTTCTTGGTCCCTCCATTTGCTCTCTGTCACCCTGCCGGTCTCCTGTTTCCGCATCGGCAGTTTGTGGAAAAATTACTCCGGAAATTAAAATCTGACCCCGGAAGACGGCATCCCCCGGTTGGACTTTGGACTCACCGGCAATAACCAGTACTTCTTCAATAATTCCATCCTTTCCTGCCACCACGTGGGCGGGGGTTTTTTCCGCCTTGTTATCCGGCGGTAGGGTCTTCTCCACCACCTCCACATGTGCTTTGGTCCCCTGAACGGTTACACCTACCCATGAAAGTTTGGGAAGACGGCCCATTAATTCTTCTTCAATTCTCCGAAGGTCAACAGTCCATTTGCCCACCCCGGGCCGCAGGCCCATTTCCGCCAACTGCCGTTCAATATCCGCAGTGGTGAGGTATTTAAGTTCCTCCTCACTGGTGACTTCCACAAACCAGATAAAAGAAGAAAAAAAGTAGATACCCACTAAAAATACCAGTAAACCCACTGCCAGCATTTTTCTTTTCTTTGTTCTAAACCATAAAAAAGGTAAGCCGTGTTTAGCTTCGATGTGCACCCTGCTTCCGGTAGTCCTGGCAATATGCCGCAGCGGTTTAAACCCGCCGGCAGTCACCTTCATCTTCAGTTTATTTTTACCCCGGTGGTTGACATCCCAAAAATAAATATTCCTGGCCAGGGCCAAATTTAAAAACCGCTCCAGCATCTGTCCCTCGACCCTGATAGTTACATAGCCCCAAAAAACAGCCCACAATTTTCTCACCAGCACAAGAGCAACCCCCTATTTGTAGTACGTCAAGGACCTGATTTTCCCGTCAATTACTATTTCCTGCCGGGTAATAATACGCAAAAAAAAGTCCTTACCGGTGATTTCCAAAACTCCTTCCTTGGTGTTTATCCGTACCCGTTCATCAGTAAACTCTATGATACCCCGGTGATTTTCCAGCTGCAGCTGTAGGGTTCCCACCAGCGTAATGGACGGCAGGTCCAACAGTACCTCCTTGGGCAGGTCCAACATATGGGCAAAATTATATTTCAAGTGGTTTTTCTTCTCCGTCAACTGCCTGGTGATTTTTCTGGCCATACCGCTGTCCCCTTCCTTACTAGTAAACAATCTATGCATGGTTTGAAGCTTTAATGACAAGCCGCCAAAATTGCAATTAACCGGCAAAAAAAACGGACTGAGACCTTACAAAGATAGTTCCAAAAAAAATTTGCATTAAAAGCAGGAATTTTTATATAGAAATAGAATAATTAGGGTAATTTGTCACCAAACCAAATAAAACCAAATAATTAGCTGTTTCCGATAAAGGCAAACCGTTTGAAAGAATGGGACGCAAAGCCAACGGTCTAAGGCTTCAAAGGCTATGACGGCAGGGTTACCGAAGAAATAGGATGCCTGTAATTAAAATTCCTATTTCTAACCATTATTGGAAATGGGGATTTTTTCTTTTTTCTGAAAGGGGAACCAGCGGTGCGAAAATTAATTATTATGGCTGTTATCTTGTCCTTTGTAGCTTTTCCGGCACCCGGCTATGCCGGTGTTGATTTGATAGGCAATCGACTTTGGGACAATGAGATTACTCTCACCGGGTCAAACAGCAGAGTTGCCGGCAACGCCAGTGCATGCATGGATTGTCATAAAAAGCAGCAAAACAGTAACTTTCTTCACCAACCCTACGCGGCAAACGAGTGTGAAAAGTGTCATCTGCGACAAAAACCCGGCAACAAACAGCATGGGGACCTGCGTAAAAAGGTGAATGACTTGTGTCGGGACTGTCATAAGCAGGATGGCTACAATCACCCCCTTGAAAAAGCAGTTATGACTTGTCTTAGCTGTCACCAGGAACATACAGGCGATAACCCGAAACGCCTCCGTTATGCCACAGATAAACTGTGCCTGAACTGTCATGAAGAAGATGTGTAAAAAGCCCCGAATGGGGCTTTTGTTCTTTAGCTAGCTATTTCTCTAACGACCCTGATGAGTCTGTGCCAAATTACTTTCTAAACAACCGGGGGCGCTGCAGTACCTCCGATAAAATAAATGCGGTCGCGATATTATCCTCCCGGAGCAGCTGCGCCAGCTTTGTCCTTGGGTGCTCCCGGCCCGCAGTTTTCTCAATACGGTACGCTTCCCGCACTTCGGGGCGGCGAGGCTGCGGTGGTACGGGGGGCGTCATGTCACCTTGAGGCTTGACTTCCTCAAGCATAGCAGCAGTTTTTTGGGGCCCCGGGGTGGTTTTTTCAACAGGTTCTATCACCGGTGCCTCTTTCCGGGTAAATACCTCTGCAGCAGGCGGTTCTTCCGCTTTCTCCCGTTGTTCAAACACCGGATGCCACGGTGATTCTTCAAGCGGACGCTGCTGGTCCAGGGGATGCCGCGGTGCCGCCCGCCGTTCCCGTTCCCGCTGTTGCCTGTTCCTGTCACCGAGAGATTTCAGCACTATATAGGCGATAAACGCCAAAATGGCCAGTACATCCAATTACATCACCCTATTTCCTGTCTTTGCCACTGCCGTCATCCTTGGCGCCCAAGTTGGCAAATGATTCGCGCATTCCCGTATCCGCCTGTACGTTTTTAATGTTAAAATAGTCCATCACTCCCATGTTGCCGTTACGCAGCGCTTCCGCCATAGCCCTGGGCACTTCCGCCTCGGCTTCCACCACTTTGGCACGCATTTCCTGTACCATGGCCTTCATTTCCTGCTCTCTGGCAACAGCCATGGCCCGGCGTTCCTCGGCCTTGGCCTGGGCAATGTTCTTGTCGGCCTGGGCCTGGTCTATCTGCAGTTCGGCGCCGATATTCTTACCCACATCCACATCGGCAATATCTATGGACAAAATCTCAAAGGCAGTCCCCGCATCCAAGCCCTTGGCCAGTACGTTCTGGGAAATGGTGTCGGGGTTTTCCAGCACTTCCTTGTGACTGCCGGCACTACCAATAGTGGTAACAATTCCCTCGCCCACCCGGGCAATAATGGTCTCTTCACCGGCCCCGCCCACCAGGCGGTCAATGTTGGCCCGTACCGTGACCCGGGCGGTTGCTTTCACCTGAATACCGTCTTTTGCCATGGCAGCTACCACCGGAGTTTCAATTACCTTGGGTGTCACGGAAACCGTTACCGCTTCCTTGACGTCACGGCCGGCCAAATCAATGGCTGCCGCCCGGGCAAAAGTCAAGTCGATACCCGCCCGTTCCGCGGCAATCAAGGCGTTAACGACCCGGTCCACGTTGCCGCCAGCCAGGTAATGAGCCTCCAGTTTGGCCGTATCCAAATCCAAACCCGCTTTTACCGCCTTGATTAAAGGCAGGACTATTTTCGCCGGCGGTACCCGCCTTAAGCGCATTCCCACCAGGGTAACCAGACCCACCTTAACTCCGGCGGCCAAAGCGGAAATCCACAGTCCCAGCGGAATAAACGCCAACAGCAGCAAAACAGCCAGAATTATCAACACAAAGATTATCAAACCACTTACCTGTAGAAACATAAAATAACCTCCTGTCATAGTTTTTTAATCTGAATCCAGTCACTGGTCAGCGCCGGATTTTCTCACCACAATGCGCCTGCCTTCCACTTTGACCACCTTAACCTTTGTTCCCCTGGCAAGATAGCCCTGGTCGGCAACCACATCCACCGGCTCCCCGGCAATCTCTGCAGTGCCTGAAGGGCGTAGCGGCGTCAGGGCCACCCCTTCCTGACCAAGGTAAGTTTCCCCCTTTCCATCCGAGGCCAGGTACCCGGTACTGCGTTCCTGTTTGGTGCTTAAAATTAATCTCTGCCACCATTTGCGTGTGGGTAAAAAACGCACGCTCACCAGCAGCAGAACAATGCTGCCCACCAGGGCCACCAGTATGGAAGTAATTGCCTGAGAAACACTTACCGAAGCCAGGACAATGCTGATTACCAGTAAGATGATGCCACCCACACCGGCTACACCGAAGCCGGGAATTACCAAAATTTCCAACGCCAACAGTATTATCCCCGCTAAAAACATTAATATTGCTTCAAGACCCGACGCCCCGGCCAGGTAGTGACCGCCAAAAAATAAAGCCAGGGAGAGAAGCCCAATGGTTCCCGCTACACCGAAACCCACCGTAAAAACCTCCAGCAGGAGCCCGGCCACACCTACCGTCAGCAGCACCGGACTGACAAACGGGTGCGTCACCCAGCGGGCCAGCTGCTCCGCCGTACTGCCCCGGCGCACCATTACCTGAGCACCAGAAAAACCGAAATGCTCCAGCACTTCCCGGCGGTTGTTTTTAACCACATCCGCCATGCCGGTTTCCACCGCCTGCCGGTGGGTCAATGTCAGCAACTTGCCCTTGGCAACCAAGCCGGGAATCTCAATATCTGCATCACTCATGGCCGCAGCAATCTCCGGGTTGCGCCCGTGAGCCTGAGCCACCCCAGCAAGCTTTTTGGTCCAAGCGGAAACAATCTTTTCATCCGCCTTTTCCGTACCCAGCCGGGGTTCCGCAGCACCGATGGTCGCCCCGGGAACCATGGCAATGTGGACGGTGGAAAAGGCAATCAGCGCTCCGGCTGATAGGGCATCACCGTTGATAAAACTGACAGTAGGTATTTGCGTTTCACTCAAGTTTTTACTGATTTCCATGGCAGCACCAATGGCCCCCCCGGGAGTGTCGATTTCCAAGATTATCGCCCGGGCCTGCAGCTGCTCTGCTTCCTTAATCCCCGCCGCCACCTGCTGCGCCAGGCCGTCGCTGATTACCCCCTGAACCGGTATTACGTAAACAATGTTAGCCGCCGCCAGTACAGGGAAAGCCAGAAAACATAGGAAAATAACCATGAGACCCCTAAGCCAAACGCTGAATTTCAAGTATTCACCCCCTTAAAATTTCCCCCATTAAACTTATTCCAAATACCAATAATTTTTATTAGAAAAGCCTGGCATAAAAGACTTATGCCAGGCCATTGGTCTCATGAAAGCAACTCTCTTGCAATTTTATTAACCACCTTACCGTCGGCTCTTCCCTTGACTTTCGGCATCAGCGCCCCCATTACCCTGCCCATATCCTTGCTGCTTTTGGCGCCGGTACCGGCAATAACTTCCTCGACCAGACGACGAATTTCCGTCTCATCCATTTGCTCGGGAAGATATCCTGTAAGTATGGCAATTTCCTGGCGCAGTTCCTCCGCCTGGTCCGTGCGACCGGCTTTTTCAAACGCAGTCAAAGATTCCTGCCGCATCTTTACTTCTTTGACAATTACGTCAATGATCTCATCATCCGACAGCTCATTCTTCACTTCAATTTCCCTGTTTTTAACCGCCGCCATGACCATACGCAGGACTTTGAGCTTTAACTTGCCCGCTTCCCGCGCCTTCATTGCATTTTTTACATCAGCAGCCAGTTTCTCGCGTAGGGACACCCCAGTCCCTCCTTATCTGAAACGGCGTTTCTTTTTTCTCGCCGCCTCTGCTTTTTTCTTACGCCGCACACTGGGCTTTTCGTAATGCTCGCGCTTACGTGCCTCTGCAAGTACACCAGATTTTGCGCAAGAACGTTTGAAGCGTCTTAAAGCACTGTCCAGGGATTCGTTTTTCTTTACCCGTACTTCCGCCAACGTTATCCCTCCCCTCCGCAACCATGGGAGGCACAAAGGATGATACTCTCACAAACACTTTGTACCTAGTTTAAAATTATACTACAGGGACCCTTTTTCCGTCAAGCGCGGCCAGAGGGCTTCGTTGACGACGCACTCTTCAATAAACAATTGATCCAATAATTCCGGAATGGCTTTGATCTCGTTGCTTTTTTCATCCGTTTTGGTTTGCCCGATAATCAAACCGTGTGAATGGCACAGGGCGCTTACTATGTGCAGAGCCTTTTGCTCTTTGCTTTTATCCTTAGAACCTTTGGATGTTTTTCCGTCCACAGACACCACGTCTTTGGCCGGCAAGTCGAGCGCCGCCTTCATCCACTCGATAAATCGACTGTAAAACTCCTCGGGATTGATTACTGCAAATACTCTTTTGATCGTGGATAAGGAGGGTATCCCATTCGCTAAGGCAATATATTTCTTTAACCATTTCTGTGTCGACATTGCGTTCGCCCATACATAGATATCATCCCATTCATCATATCCGCAAATAATTGCGGCGGTTACAATGAAAAGAATATCGGTCAATCGATGCAATACCTTCCTTCTTGCCTTGTATCGTTTAGTCCGCCAAAATACTCAAAAAATTTACCTTGATATAATCCGTTGCTCATACGTATCCCCCTTCAGGTATACTTCTGAGCAATATCAATAGTTTACGTGAGGGTAATTGTCCAGTATATTTTTTCTCAATTACCATTTATTTGCTTCATGATTTTGCCGTGGAGGGCCTCAGCGCGTAGAACTAACGTTTTTGTTCAATTTCAGAAAGCAGATCTTCAACAAAACGGTCCACCGGCACGGCACCAATATCCCCTTTGTCCCGTTTGCGTACGGAAACCGTATTTTCTTTTTCCTCTTTTTCTCCCACTATCAGCATGTAAGGGATCTTCGCCAATTGGCCCTGGCGGATTTTATAGCCGACCTTTTCATTGCGATCGTCAACTTCCACCCGTATCCCTTTTTCTGCCATCATTTCTCGTAACCGGTAGGCATACTTGTTAAACCTGTCGGCAATGGGTAAAATCTTCACCTGAACCGGTGCCAGCCAGGCAGGAAAAGCCCCGGCATAATGTTCTATCAAAATAGCGATAAACCTTTCGATACTGCCAAACACTACCCGGTGAATCATCACCGGCCGGTGTTTTTGACTGTCTTCCCCGATATAGGTCAAAGCAAATTTTTCCGGCATTAAGAAGTCCAGTTGAATGGTGCCGCACTGCCAGGTCCTTCCCAGGCAGTCTTCCAAATGAAAGTCAATTTTCGGTCCGTAAAAAGCGCCGTCCCCTTCATTGATTACATACTCCATTCCCTTTTCACGCAGGGCATTTTCCAGCGCGGCAGTGGCCTTCTCCCAGATTTCGTCCGAACCCATGGATTTTTCCGGCCTGGTGGACAGCTCCACATGGTACTTAAAACCAAAGATGTTATAAAACTTGTCCACCAGGTCAATAACATTCTTAATCTCAGAGGTAATCTGCCCGGGCAACATGAAAATATGCGCGTCATCCTGAGTAAACGCTCTCACCCGCATCAGCCCGTGCAACACTCCTGACAGTTCATGGCGGTGGACCAATCCCAGCTCCGCAGTCCGCAGGGGTAAGTCCCGGTAGCTGTGCTGCTGCTGCTTGTAGACCAGCATGCCCCCCGGGCAGTTCATGGGTTTAATGGCAAAGTCCTGCTCGTCAATCCGGGTAAAATACATGTTTTCCTGATAATGCTCCCAGTGGCCGGACCGTTCCCACAGGCCCCTGTTTAAAATAATTGGTGTCTTTATTTCCAGGTAACCGGCCTTGATATGCTCCTGGCGCCAGAACTCCTCCAACTGGTTACGCAGGACCATTCCTTTGGGTAAAAAGATGGGAAAACCCGGCCCCTCTTCGACTAGGGTAAACAGTTCCAGTTGGGTGCCAAGTTTGCGATGGTCGCGTTTTTTTGCCTCCTCCTGCTTCGCCAGGTACTCCTCCAACTGGGATTTCTTCTGAAAACTGGTACCGTAAATCCGCTGTAGCTGCGGATTGTGCTCGTCGCCCCGCCAGTAGGCTCCGGCCAGGCTCAGCAATTTTACCGCTTTGAGGTATCCTGTATGGGGTACGTGAGGACCGGCACACAGGTCGGTAAAGTTGCCCTGAGTATAAAAACTGATGGTTTCTTCATCCGGCAAATCCTTGATTAACTCGACTTTGAATTTTTCCCCTGCTTTTTCAAAATATTTTATTGCCTCTTCCCGGGGAACCTCCTCGCGGGTAAATGGCAACTTTTCTTTTGCCAGGCGCTGCATTTCTTTTTCTATTTTTTCCAGATCGGCGGGGGTAAACTTGTGTTCGCTGTCAAAATCATAATAAAAACCTTCATCAATAGCCGGCCCGATTCCCAATTTGGTTCCGGGAAACAAATTTTTCACCGCTTGGGCCATCAAGTGTGCACTGCTATGGCGAAAGACACGCTTTCCTCTCTCGTCATTGAAAGTAAATATCTTTACCGAACTATCCTCGTCGAAAGCATAGTCCAAATCCACCATCCGCCCGTTGACTTCAGCTGCCAACGCCTCCTTTGCCAACCGGCCGCTGATGGATTTCGCCACTTCAGCTACGGTAGTTCCCCGGGGATAATCCTTCAGAGAACCATCAGGAAAAGTTATTTGGATACTTGACATAGAGAAATTACCTCCTTACGATATGTAAAAATTCTCAAGCCAGTCAAAGAAAAAAGTCCCTTGTCCGTAAAGGGACGAAAGGACCGCGGTTCCACCCTTGTTGAGAGAAATTTATCTCTCCTCTTCAACAACCGTTAACGAGGTTAACCGGTCCGCCTACTAAAGGTATTCAGCAGAACACTCAGAGATGGTTTTCGGTAAAACATTGGTCTAGAGGGCTTCCAGCCTTTGACCCCCATTCTCTGCTCATAAAACTTATTTTACCTACTCTTTCTCCTCATTGCTTTTGACTTTCAAGTTTTTCCACCTCTTAAATTATAAAACTAAAGCTGTCTCCTGTCAAATTAATCAAAAATTCAAAAGATACAATATGCCAACTTGAGCCAAACCAATAAAAAAACCCAACACCGCCCCCAAGATTTCTATATGCCTCAATTCCGTAGAAGCAATGCTAATGATCAGACGCTCCAACTGCTCCAAATCAAACTGCTTTAATTTTTGCTCCACCAGGTGTTCCACTTTAACTTCTTCCAACAGTTCTTCTGAAATACTGCCGGTAAGACTGTCCAAAACCTGGACAACTTCCCTTTTGACCACGTCATCCAGCAGGTCGCTTACCAAGTCCCTTACTGACTGTGGCAGAAAACCGGGTAAACGGTTGGACACCCTTTGCTTCACAGCGGTACTAATCCAGGTTACCACCTGCTCTCTCCGTTTTTCATTGTTAACCTCCTTGAGGATCTCCTCCATGGATATCAGTTCGTTTTCTACCACTCTACCCACAGTGGTGGCAATTTCCGCCTGTCTCTTGGGGATTAAGCCTTGAATCTGCCAGGAGGTAAGAGGTATTCTCCAGGGCTGAAAGGGTCTGAAAATCAACTTAATAGCCAGTACGTTGGTAATCCAGCCGATTAATGCCCCAATTGCAGGTATCAGTAAAACTTGTAGCCACATTTTTATGTTCTTCCCTCTTTCCATAATCGCCAAAAAGATGGTTATTTAAATTGCTGGTATTATTTTAACACTCTTTAGAAAAGAAAAAAACCAACGCTAACGTTTGCGTTGGCCTTGGTTGCGGCAGATCTGACAACCGGTACATTCCTGTACCCTGCCGCCAAAGACATTTTTGATGGTTTTTACCGTTTCATACAAGCCCGGGTTTTTGGATGCATGAAGTACCACCCGCCGGGGTGCAATGGTAATTAAGGCACTGATCAGCAGGTCTTCATAATTTATTTCATTGTCTGTCATGTCCAGGATAAACCCTTCCAGGTAATTGTTGTCTATGGGTTCGTTTTTCCCGTCAAAAAGCTCAAACAGCCCGGATTTTTTTAACACTACATTTACCGTGTCGATACGGGGATCCTGAATATCGACAAAATACTGTAACAGTTGAATAAACTCATCATATTCCTTTTCCATCAGGTAATCGTCTACGGCTTTATCGACTGCATCTTCAAGCACTCGCCTGTAGTCTTTTAACCGAAAATTAATAAAGCCTTCCATATTTATCTCTTTACTCTGACCCAGGTATTTTTCTATCTGCTGCAAAACATCTTGACCACGCCGGCTTAATTCCCGCTCGTCAGATGGATCACCTAACATCTCCAGAGCGCGAATCAGTACTTCTTTTCGTTCATCCCGGTTAAAATAGTAATATTGATTTTTAATGATTTTATATACCAACCTGTGTTCCCAGTTTTCCAAAATTAAATCGGTTAAAATTTCCGCTAACTTCTGATTACACCACTTAAACAAAACCCCTGAATTCCGGCGTCTTGCGGCACCTTCTTCTATTTTAACGTTGAGAAAAGTGTAATCTCCCATACTTTTCTCAACCAAATTTATATTATAGCCATCCCGGATAAAATTGCTGCAGTTGGCCTTGAATTTTTCCCTGATTGTATCCGGATATTTGGCAGAGCCCACCTGGTAAGATACACTCACGTTTTTCACCTCGCTTTTTGTCAATAGTATATGTGCCATCAGGTTGATGTATACAGGTGCATCGATTAAACCTTGTGGGTCAGCATCAATCATTTGCCAATAATTCCATTTTTAAGCTGCAGTATATTTCGGTTAATCTTTATGCATAATGATACTAAATAAACATTGGAGGTGTTCTCAATTGAAAGTGAAAGTTGACCCTGATGAGTGCATTGAATGCGGCGCCTGCATCGATACGTGTCCTGAAGTATTTGACTGGGATGATGATGGTAAAGCACACGCAATTGTGGACGAAGTACCGGCAGACGTGGAAGATGATGCTCACGAGGCGGTGGAAAGTTGCCCCACTGCTGCCATCAGCGAGGAATAAAGCTTTGTATTATTTTTTCCTAATCACAGCATACTAACTGTAGGAGGGATGGATATGTTTTTCAGCAGATACAGAATGCGCAGGATGCATTGGCTGGTCATACTTGCCTACCCCTTGGCATTTGTAAAAGGTTTGCTAGTCGGTCAATTTCTTGGGAGAAAGCTGTCGAGGGAATAGGCCTCCCTCCTTTTTAAGAAGCTTTGGGGAGTTGCCAAAAATCGCTTGTTGACAAACTTCAGGCCGGTGTGCCACACGTCACCGGCCTTCCAACCATTTAGATAACTTTGTCAACAACCTGCCCTTTAATCAGTCAATTCTATTTTCTTGACGGCACCTGTAGTCCTTGACTGCTGGAAAACATCTTCTAAATTCACAGCCGCCTGCAACAAGCGGTCTGCATCTCCCCGCAAGGAAATACCCTGTAAAGGCGTCATGCATTCCCCTGCCTTACCGATCAACCGGGCAGTATTTTTCACTTGTCCTTTGATTTCGTTGAAAGTTTTCGAGACCTGCTCCACAAGAAAAAGATAATTTTCAGCCATTTTTAAACAGATCCGGTACTCTTCTTTGTCCTCACTAAATCCCGACAGCAAACTTTTCATTTTTTCAAAACAAAGTTCATTTCGCTGAAAAATATCCTCGGTGGTTTTTCTCATTGCTATTAATTCTTCGCATAACTGGGTAGTTTCTTCCTCTATCTCTTTAACAGACATCAAGTCACAGGCCAGTTCTTCGATACCCTCAATTTTTTCGAAAAGCTGCCCTTTAGCACTGAGATTCACATTTTTTTCACCATTCACGACATCCTCTGCACTTTCCACTGTCTCCAACAGCCTCCGGGCTTGTTGGACAATCGCCGTGGTTTCCCCACTCGGCTTGGGCGCCAACGCATTAATAACGTCATCCTCGAAAGCGTTAATTGCTCTTAAGGCCAACGTGATTGTTTCACCACACTCCTGCAGGTATTTTGAAGTTTCCGCCATACCATGGTCAGTTTTACCGGCATTATTCATTAAGTTGAGAATGACGCTCTTGAAGTAGTTGATCTTTTCCTGCATTAATTTAGAAGTACTAGTTAAAAAGTGTAGCAAAACGTTAACCTGTTCACCGGCCCGGGAAATCTCATCTTTCCCGTTTCTCAAATCAGCCTCGCTTAACTCATCCGGGTCACCACCTGTACAGGTTTCCAGATAGTTGAGCAGCAACTTGACACGTTTTCCCAGTGTTTTGGTATAAAAAATTCTCAATATCAATGCAAAAACAAATCCCTGAACTGCCAGGCCGGGAAGTATTTCCCTGTAATAAATTTCCGTAGCCTGCGGCCCCAACGGAACCAGCCTGCGGTGGAAATAATACGCCCAAATCAGAATGAAAATCACAATACTACCTACAGACAATAAAAACATTTTTTTTAACAAAGACCCGTTTCCTTTCAAACAGAATCCCCCTCCCCTGGACAGGACCAGAAATTGCTCAACAAAAAAGTTTCAGGTTTTCAGGATCCTTGGCAAATGTTTAGTTGGTCTCCCCTGACAATTGCCGCTCGTCTGACGGTACCTCGGGGCACCTCCAAAGCTACCGCAGCATCGGGGCCGCCTGTCACAATTCTGCCGGGCTTGACATCGGGATAAACTGCAGATACTGTCCTGGCAGTATCCAGAAAAATTACATCGATGGCAAATTTCATCCCAAAGGTATGAATTGAAGAACAGGGCTTAATCAATAATGCACTGCCCGGAGGTAACTGTTTCACTCCCAGCAAACCTTTCAAACGGCGGAAAAATGTATCAGCAACTGCAGTTGTAGACGCTATTAGCTCACCTTTGGCCGGCACTGAAATTGTCATCGGATAAAATTTCACTGTCCCAACACCCTGACAATTTGAATTAATGCCGGCCCAAGCAAAACAATAAACATGGTGGGAAAAATAAACAGCACTAATGGCAGCAGCATTTTCACCGGCGCTTTCATTGCCTGTTCCTCCACAGCCTGACGGTGTTTCATCCTTACCTGATTTCCCTGGGACCGCAATACATGAGTCAAACCGACACCTAACTGTTCAGCCTGAATAACTGCGGCTGTAAAATTGTTAACCCCCTCGGTACCGACCCTCTCTGCCAAATTACGCCATGCCCTTTTTCTGGACTGCCCCATCTGCAGTTCCCGTAAAAGGTAAGCAAACTCCTGGGCCAAAACACCCTTGCCTTTTTCCATCACCCGCATCAGTGCCGCATCCAATCCCAAACCCGCTTCGACACTGATGGTCAGCAAATCCAAACAGTCAGGAAGTTCTCTCTCGGCTTTCCGCTTTCGTAAGGCAATACGGCGTGCGATAATCAGGTCCGGAAACAAGTAACCCATGATCGCCGCAGGGATCACGGCCTGCCCTGCTGACAGTAAATGAAATTCTTTGTCCAATAGTAATAAAAGCGGTACAACTGCCGTAATTGTTGCACTCACTAATTTCGCAGCCGCCAAATCGGCAGGTATGGCGGTAATAAAACCGGCCCGCCAAAGCCGCTTTTGCCAGATTTCTTTTTTCCCTTTTGGTAATAAACCGGAGAATTTTTTTATCATCCAACGGCGCAGCGGCCCAATAATTCTTTGGGTAAATGGTTCTTGAAGTTTATTGTTATGAGTACTAATTTTAGGCGAGTATTTATTCAGCCTTTGCCTGATTGGGTCTGCCGACGTAAAGAGCGCAAGTACAAGAAAAAATACGGCCAACGACACCAGAAAGGACGGTCCCACGGTTGTTCCCTCCTTTTACAAACCCAGAGAAACAATTTTTTTGATCATCAATGCACCCAGCAGTTGAGAGAGTAACCCGAAAAATATTAACACCGGTCCAATAGGGTCTGAAATTAACACCTTTATGTATTCCGGGTTGACAAAGATGAGCACCGCTGCCAGCACCATGGGCAGTAAACCGATGATTATTCCGGAAATCCTCCCCTGGGCGGTGAGAGTTTTAATCTCACCTTTGATACGGACGCGTTCCTTGATGGTTCCGGCAATTTTCTCCAGCACCTCCGCCAAATTTCCGCCTACCTGCCTTTGTATCAACACAGCGGTAACCATCATTTCCAGGTCTGCACTGGCAATCCGTTCCGCCATGCCTGCCAATGCTTTTTCTGTAGGTACGCCCAACTGTATTTCCCTTAAAACCATTGAAAACTCATCTCTCAATGGCACAGGTGATTCTTTAGAGATTAAATCCATTGCTTGTAAAAAACTAAACCCAGCACGCAGGGAATTAGCCATTAATACCAGCGCTTCACCCAACTGGCTGTTAAACTTTTGCAGCCTTTTTCGCCGCATGCTTGCCAACCACAAGGCCGGAAAAAAGATGGCAACAATTCCCACGACCACAGCCTGTACGACATGGTTTGATATTATCAAGAAAGTGATAACAGCAGCCGCAAACAATGCTGTGAAAACAATTTCTTCAATCCGCAGGGGGACTCCGGCTTGCTGAAAGCAGTTGACCAGCCGGCGGGACAACGCTATCTTTTTTCCCAACCGGCGAAAAATTTTTTTGCCTTCAACAGACCTTTTTTGACGTAATCCGCCCTTGTTCAATCCAATCTCCTGCAGTAAAGCATCCAGCCGTATTTTGTCTTCCACCGCACTGAAAAATCCCAACAATACCACCAAGCACCAGGCAAAAACAAAGAGACTGATAATCACCGTCATCAGGCATCACCCGGTAAACGTGGAAAATATATTTGTCGGCAATTGAATATTTTCAGCCAAAATTCGCTCCATAAATTTAGGACGTATTCCAGTGGGCCAGAAACCTTTTTTAAAGCCATCGTTGGTATAACGAAATAAATCCTGGAGGACGATTACATCTCCTTCCATTCCCTGTACTTCAGTAATGTACGTGATGCGCCGCCTGCCGTCACTCATCCTGGCCTGCTGAATAATCAGGTCAATAGCCGAAGCAATCTGCTCCCTGATGGCTCTGACCGGCAGTTCCATCCCCGCCATCAATACCATGGTCTCCAAACGGGACAGCAGGTCACGGGGTGAGTTGGCATGTCCCGTGGTCAGGGAGCCATCATGCCCGGTATTCATTGCCTGAAGCATGTCCAAGGCTTCACCGCTACGCACCTCGCCCACCACGATCCTATCCGGGCGCATGCGCAGGGCATTGCGAACCAAATCCCTGATGGTCACTTCACCGCGCCCCTCAATATTTGGCGGTCTGGTTTCCAGCGGCACTACATGTGCTTGCATCAGCTGCAGTTCTGCAGCATCCTCAATGGTAACAATACGTTCAGCTGCGGGAATAAAGGAAGAAAGAACGTTTAGCGTTGTGGTTTTCCCTGAACCGGTCCCCCCCGAAACAATTATGTTTAACCTGGCCTTTACACAAGCTTCCAAAAATACCGCCATCTCTTCCGAGAGAGTGCCCAGTTCAACTAAATCCCTTACTTCCAGCGGCTTTTGTGAAAACTTTCTGATGGTAAGCACCGGCCCTTTTAAAGACAACGGGGGGATAATGGCATTTACCCTGGACCCGTCCTTGAGGCGGGCATCCACCATGGGCATGCTTTCATCAATACGCCGCCCCAGCGGTGCCACTATCCGTTCAATTACATTAAGCAGCTGTTCATGACTTTCAAATTTAACGTTAGTTTTTTCCAAACGACCGTTTCGTTCAACGAAAATTTGCTCAGTGCCGTTGACCATGATTTCGGAAACCCGGGTATCCTGTAACAGTTCCTGAATCGGACCGTAACCCACAGCATTGTTGATAATTTCCTGAATCAACTGTTCCCGGGCTGTCTTGGACAAATTGCTTTCTTCCGTGAGTATCCGGTGAGCTGTCTCACGGATTTTGCTTTCCAGCTCACTTTCCCCGTTCCAGGAAGGATGACCAAATTTTCCCAGTTCACCAATGACCATTTCATGTACTTTCTTTTTCAAACTGCCTCTTTCCATCACCGTTGACCGGGGAACCTGATATTGATTTCTTTCCAATCGTTCCAACAATGTCATGTCCCGTCCTCCTAAAAGCTAAAGATCTTTTTCAGCAGTCCCGGAGATTCCGGGTTGGTAAATGAGTTTCCGCTCACCAACATGCCCAGTTTGCCAAAAACTTCGTTTAAGCCAGTGTGTAACCGGGTCAAAGCCGGCGGCACTCCTTTATTTACCCCGCTCAAAACCGTTTTTTCCTCATAGGGAATTGATACAACCGGGGAACACTCCAGATTTTGTGCCATGGCGGATGTTTTAATGCTTCCAGTTCTGCCAACCAGGTTTTGCACCAGCTGAACTTTATGCAAATAACCCAAGCCATCAAATACTGCCCGGGCACCTATGGCAGATTTTAACGAAGGTAAGTCCGGGGTAACCACTTGCAAGACCAAATCAGATGTATCCATGGCCATAAGGTTGATATCGTTAAAACCCGTGGACAGGTCCAATATTATATAGTCAAATCGCTCCCTTAGACAACTGATTATTTTTTCCAGGGAAGCACGGTCAACTTTTTCGCTGTTCCCCACGTCCCCCACACCCGGCAGCACCTGCACCCCGGACAAATGGGGTACTAAATAACCCTGCAATGTGTCCCAATCCAGCTTTTCCTCCTCCATTAACTGTTCCAGGGTACGTTTTGGACTTAAGCCAAACATGACGGCAACATCGCCAAATTGAATATCCAGGTCCATGACCGCAACTTTGGCCGCCCTGGATAATACTACACTCAGGTTAACAGCCAAAAAACTCTTTCCCGAACCACCTTTACCGGAAAAAACACTGACAACCTTTGCCCGGCGGGGAGTTGAAGGGGGCATTGCACCCGTATCGCCTGCTGCACGGCGCTTTGCGATTTGGCTAACCTGCCTGATTGTATTTGCCAGTTCGTCACCGCTAAAGGGTTTGATCAGGTACTCCCGTGCCCCGGCCATCATGGCCTTTTTTAAATATTCCTGCTCTCCCTGGATGGATATGATGATAATAGCTGTATTGGGATAGCGGGCAGTAATCTCTTCAGTGGCGCGAATACCGTCCAAGCCCGGCATGTTGATATCCATCAGCACAACATCAGGCTTACTGTGCTCCACCAGGGCTATCGCCTCATTTCCATTTCCCGCCTCACCGATAACGGCAATGTCCTTTTCAAAATATAGCAAGCGGGAAATGTCTTGGCGTGTCTGGACAATGTCATCAACAATTGCCACCGTTGTCTGTTCCATAGGCTACTCACCCCTTCCGAACAAATAATCCACTCCCAGCGGGGTACTGTTGATAATACGCTCATCCTCATTGGACCGCAAGGCTAAATGCAACCTTCCCAAGTTAGCCGCCAGCACCAATGCCTGCGCTTCCCTGGGATCCACTTCCACACTGACCGTAGCCATTTTTACCCCGCCTTTCTCCCGGTCAAGGGACTGGTTCACCGCCAGTAGGCGCACATTTTCCACCACCTGAACCGCTTTTGGCCGGTTGTCAGTGCTTTCCCCACCGGCCGGGGGTTCAATTGTCGCCAAGACATCCACTCTGTCCCCGGGCTTGACCAAGCCGGCTAAGCCCTGGACGTTGTCCACACCAATAGTGACGGCTCTTTTCCCGGGAGTTATTTTGAAACTAAGACCCGCCACCGCTTGCGAAGGATAAAGCAGCTTTTTCTCTATTATCTGCTCGCCCGGGTAGATAGGTACCTTGGCCACCGCTTCCCCCATGCTGGTCAGACTTTGCAGCGCGCCGGGTAAAAGCAAGTTATTGCTTACTTCTTTGGTTACCACATCTGCCGCAGTGAGCCGCTGGTAAGGTGCAATCTCCTTAACCGCCACCAGGACTTCGGTCGTTTCCAGATCTTTAGCGGTTGTAGCCTCTAATTTGTGCAAAAACAGGTACGTGCTCAGACCGGCCGCCAGGGCAAAAAACAAAGACAAAAATATCAGTTTCTTTCGCATCTGTTACTCATCTCCTTTTGCCAACCGCACTGTCTTCAGGCCAAAATTCCGGGCACTGTCCCTTGTAGTCCCAGCTGCAACAGTTTCCACAAAATACCCCGTTATTTCATTATCTGTACCGTTCCCTGCCACTTCGGTGACAAAAAATGCGGAAAATCCCACAATTTCAACCTGCTTAACCTGCCCAGACACTTCTCCCAGTTCCTTGTACACCGGTACCAGGAGAATCCTTGGACAACCGGGTTGAAAATAATCCGGTGTACACCGCGGATTATGCTTGCACTGCTGCAAACGGTAGTTAATGCCTCTACTGGTAGCGCCGGAAATATTTCCGGTCTGGGTTTCCACCACATCACCAACAGCCAGCATTTCCTGAAAACCCTGTTTTAAGTTCTCCTCGTACCGGGAAGCGCCGCTGCCACCCAGCGCCAGGGCGCCAAAGTTGCCGGAGCCTAAATAATTCCGAAACATAAACCCGCGGGGAGATTGTTTCAAAGTATAAGGCTGCCCAAAAACAAAATTGTGTTGTTCCACTGCCAGGGGCGCCGCGCCCCTGATACCCGTTACAGCACCCAATCGCGCCGAGGCGGACGCATCTACAACACCCCGGTTAAACCCGAAAAACGGTGCAAAAAAGTAACTGACATCCTGTTTTCCCCACAAGTTTAGCCCTATCCCGTTTGCTGCTTCAGTGATAGTGTAACCGCTCACATTGGGGACATTTTCCAAGAGATATTTCTCAGCCACAGCCAGGGCGTTGCCGGGATTAGCGGCCAGTTCCCCGGTACCCGCCAAAGCCCCGGCATCCAACCCGTGCTGCAATTTTTCCTTTGCAAGCAAAGTCAATCCCATGTCAACAATCAGCGCTGACACTGCCAGAAACAAACTCATTGACAAAGCAAGGAGAACGAGAATGTTTCCCCTGCTATTTTTTAAGACATTAAGATCCTTGAACACCTGCCTGTCACTCCCGGTTATTCCACCCTCATAGTTATTCTGGACCGGACAATAAACGGTTCCGGTAAAAAGTCGCTGATTACCGGCGAGTAAATATCCAAGGGATAACGGACTTCTACGGAGACACTTTCTCCCGGCTGCCTGTCCCCTTCCCCCGGGGTAATGATAATTTGCGTTTCACTTTCGTTTGTCAAAGGCAGTGCATCATGCACCCGGTTAATAATTTCACCGTCTGCAGCGCTAAGCGAACCAATTCTCGCGCCTTCCCTCGCCGCATGGTTAACAATTAAATAGGCATGGATTACCCTTCCCACTTCCAAGGTGCCCAGTGACAAGAATATCAGCAGCGGCAGCGCCAATGCCATTTCCACCAGGGCCTGCCCTTTTTCGCTACGCAATATTCCCATTACCATTTTTTATCCCCCCAGATAAAGCAGCGTAAGCGCGCCGGCTCCCAGGAACAGGCCGTACGGGATAGTTACCGGTGGCGAACTTTCCGTATTACAGGGCAGAATATTGATTTTTAAGCCGCCAATTACCAGCAACCCCAACCCAATGAAAGCGGATTTCAGCGTAATCAACAGCTTCCTCTGGTACAGCAGTACTGCCGCGGAATATATCCCTCCCAGAATTGCGGCAAGCAAAAAAGAGTTCCAGGCAAACCCTGCACCCAGGAAAGCGCCAACTGTACCCAAAAGCTTTGCATCACCGGCGCCAATACCGCCCAGAGAATATGGAATAATGAGAATGCTAATGCCGGTAAACCATCCCAAAACGGCAAGCGCAAGCCCATGCAGGCCAAAGTAATAACAGTTCAGTGTCAACCCGACCAGGGCGCCGCCCAGGGAAGCCCAGTTATAAATTTTTCTTGCAACTATATCCGTAATACAACAGGTTATTAAAATTCCTGCCAGCAGCACTTTTGCCGTCATTGAATTCCCCTCCTGTTTTGGCAGCAAAGCCCTACTCCGGGAGTAGGGCTTTGCACAGCTAAAATGCTACCTCATGTGGTGGGGGCCTGGCCCTGAAGGCCGTTAATAACTTTGCCAAACATGTTTACCAATTCATCTTTTAGCAGCAATAATGTGCCGATGAGTAACACCGCAATTAACGCCAAAATCAAACCATACTCCGTCATTGCCTGCCCTTTTTGGTCAATAAAAAATTTTTTTAACCCGATCATTGCTTTCCACCTCCGTTTGGATTTTGTTTCCTACTAAAGTTTATCAACATAAAAGCTCAAATTTAATCCACCGCTGGTCTCAATTAATGTAGGACTATGGTCCTAAAAATTAAAAAAACCCCTGAGGGGTTTATTGCCGGGCAGAACGCAGCATGTCATCACCGT
>CAZGXM010000009.1:0-52882 GCA_964529795.1 uncultured Thermoanaerobacteraceae bacterium | reverse complement strand
AAGTTGATTGCTTGCTTGAGCGGCGGTGTCTTCATTATCGCCAATACGGGGTACGATAATTGTCTCCCCGTCAATAACCCGGCGGGCCAAAGCCAGGCCCGTCAGATCTGCCTCGGGCAGCGGCCCGGCCATATTGATCGCATCCTGCACCCGGGCAGAACCTGCCAAATAATAAACGTCGGGTTTCTTTACCGCACCGGTGACGTACACCGCTACTTTAGCGGAATTACTTGCAGCAGGCTTCCCGCCGGCATCTTCCTGAAAAGAGCCCGGCTGCTCCTCTATCACCACCGGCCGGTTGTCCATACGGAGCAGCTTCACCCCGCCTCCCGCTATCAGGGCCACCAGTATTATGATTAAAGCATACTGCAGGCGTTTATCTTCCATACCTCTCACCCCGCTTACCTGATTATTCCACTTTCATCTTTATTTTCCTGTTTTAGACAGTATCTTTTTTCCACTGACAAAAAAATACCCCGGGAATACACCGGGGCTCTAGACAAGTTATTTAACCACAATATTAACCAGTTTGTTGGGTACGGCAATGGTCTTTACAATTTCCTTACCGGCAATCCATTTCTTTACCTTCTCCTGCTGCATTACCACGTCAACCATTTCCTGGCGGTCCAAATCAGTGGCAATATCCACCCGGTCCCGAACCTTGCCGTTTACCTGCACCGCAATGGTTATCTCATCGCGGGCCAGGGCATCCAGGTCATATGCCGGCCAGCTTTCAACATGAATACTGGTGTCATTACCCAGCACATGCCACAGTTCCTCGCTGATATGAGGCGCAAAAGGTGCCAGGAGTACCAACAGCCTGGCCAGTACTTCCTTTACCAGCACCGGATTTTCCTCATCCTTTGCCTGTTCACGGTAGTTATAAATGCCGTTTACCAGTTCCATGATGGCACTGATAGCCGTATTGAAGTTAAAACGCTCACCTATATCTTCAGTAGCTTTTTTAACAGTGGCATGCAAAAGCCGCCACAGTTCCTTGTCAGCACCGGTATTAATACGCACAGCCCCGTCCACATGAGTGAGCTCCTGATGGTAGAAATAGACCAGGCGCCAAACCCGGTTGAGGAAGCGGTAACAGCCTTCCACTCCCTGGTCACTCCATTCCAGATCCCGCTCCGGCGGAGCGGCAAAGAGAATGAACATCCGGGCAGTATCCGCGCCGTAGCGGTCAATAATCTCCTCGGGACTGACCACGTTGCCCTTGGATTTGGACATTTTGCTGCCGTCTTTCAATACCATCCCCTGGGTCAGGAGGTTTTCAAAGGGTTCGTCATACGCCACCAGGCCGGAATCGTACAGGACCTTGGTGAAGAAGCGGGCGTACATCAGGTGCAGGATGGCATGTTCCACACCGCCGATATACTGGTCCACGTTCATCCAGTAATTGGCCTTGTCGCTGTCAAATACCACATCACTGTTCCGGGGGTCAGTGAAACGCAAAAAGTACCAGGACGAGCAGACAAAAGTGTCCATGGTATCGGTTTCCCGCCGTGCCTTTTCGCCGCACTTGGGACAGGTGGTGGCGAGGAAATCCCCGGCAGTATTTAAAGGCGATTCCCCGTTGGGCCTGAATTCCACTTCCGTTGGCAGCATTACCGGCAAATCCTCCTCGGGTACCGGCACCGTACCGCAATGTTCGCAGTAGATGATGGGTATGGGGGCTCCCCAGTACCGCTGGCGGGAAATCAGCCAGTCACGCAGGCGGAAGTTAACCTGCCTGCTGCCTATTCCTTTCTCTTCAAGATAGTCGGCAATTTTTTCCTGGGCCACCTTATGCGGCAGGCCGTTAAACTGACCGGAGTTGACCAGCACACCCGCTGCAGCGTAAGCTTCTGCCAATTCACTACCGTCAGGCAGTTCCTTGTCCTCGGGGTTGATCACAATTCGTACCGGTAAGTTGTATTTCCGCGCAAAATCCAAGTCCCGCTGGTCATGGGCGGGAACACCCATAACCGCGCCGGTACCGTATTCCATCAAGACATAGTTGGCAATCCAAATGGGAATGCGCTCATTGTTTACCGGGTTAACGGCGTATGCCCCGGTAAAGATGCCTTCTTTTTCCCCATCCGTTGCGGTTCGGGCTATGGCATCCATAGCAGTCGCCTTGTCCACAAACTCGTTAACCTGTTCTTCATATTCCGTTCCCGCAGTCAATTTCTTGACCAACGGGTGCTCCGGAGCCAATACCATGTAAGTAACGCCGAAAATAGTATCGTGCCGGGTGGTAAATACCGGTATCTCATCGCCGGTCTTCTCAGCTTTAAAGATAATCTCCGCACCGGTACTTTTCCCAATCCAGTTTTTTTGCATTATTTTTACTTTTTCCGGCCAACCGGGCAGCTTTTCCAAATCCGCCAGCAGGCGGTCGGCATAGTCGGTGATCTTGAAAAACCACTGATCCAGGTCTTTCTTCACAACCACGGTCTCACAGCGTTCGCAGGCGCCATTTACCACCTGCTCATTGGCTAAAACCGTGGCGCAGGATGGGCACCAGTTCACCGCAGCATGTTTCTTATAAGCCAGTCCCTTATGATAAAGATGCAGGAACAACCACTGGGTCCAGCGGTAGTAATCGGGATAGCAGGTAGCCACTTCCCTGTCCCAGTCATAGCTGAGACCCATGGACTTTAGCTGCCGCCGCATGTTGCTGATATTTTCCGTGGTCCACTTGGACGGGTGTACCCCGTGCTTGATGGCAGCGTTTTCCGCCGGCAGGCCAAAAGCATCCCACCCCATGGGGTGCAGCACATTTTTACCGGTCATGGTTATAAAACGTGCTACCACATCACCAATGGAATAATTCCTGACGTGACCCATATGCAAATTTCCCGACGGGTAAGGAAACATTTCCAGGCAGTAATACTTGCTGCCCCGGTCCTGCTTGCCCTCGGTAACCTTGTGAAGCTCCTGCTCCTGCCAGTACTGCTGCCACTTAGGTTCGATATCCTTAAAGTTGTAACGCTCTTCCATTAACTATCCCCTTCCTGGCTTCTAAAGTGTATATATACTAATAAAGGTAAAAAGCCTTTACTTTTGACTGTCCATAAAAGTCTCGGCGGCGGCATCGCCCCACAGACGCTCAAGATCGTAAAACTGGCGCTGTTCATTTAAAAATACATGGGCCACCACTTCACCGTAATCCAGCAGGATCCACTGGCCCGCTTGATAGCCTTCTCTGCTGAGAGGCAGGATATTGCCATCTTTTAACTTTTTCAGGATGTTGTCCGCTATCGCCTTAACCTGCGTGGTAGAACCGGCGCTGACGATAACAAAATAATCAGCAATCAAAGAAATCCCCTGTAGGTTAAGCAGGACAATATCATTCCCCTTCTTTTCACTGGCTGCACTGGCTACCTTTTCCGCCAAAATCCGGCTATCCGTCAAATCTTACCCTCCTTTGACAGTCGGCTCATTAAAATATAGTTCCGTACCTCAACGGTTTTGGGATGTATTATTACCTTCCTTTGCAGTAGATAATTAATAGTTCCGTCCATTGCGGCCAACAAGGCGCAATCCATATTCTCGGCCGCCAAGCGGCGTAAATATTCCACCCCGTCAAACTTACGCCCCGGTTCGATAATATCTGCGAGATAAACTATCTTTGCCACCGGAGACATGTGGGGGGCACCCAAAGTATGTACTCGAATTGCTTCCAGAATTTCTTCATCCTGCATGCCCAGTCTTTCTTTTACCACGGAAGCGGCTACCGGGCCGTGCAGCACCACGGGGTTGCTCTTTTCCCAGTAGCCTACGGGAATATGAAAATGTTCTGCCCGGGCCAGCAGTTCCCCTGCCGGGTAATCCCTGGCCAAGTCGTGTAAAATTCCTGCGGCATACGCCTTATCAGGATCCGCCCCGTGTTTTGCAGCCAAATCCAGGGCGGTTTCCGCCACACCCAGGGCATGGGCACGCCGTTTCTCCGTAGCATAAAGTTTCAACCAGTCATTAATTTGTTCTTTCAAAACTACAGCAATCCCCCCGTAATCCTGGTGTAAACTGCAATGTTTGCAGTGTGAAAAATGAATCAACTGTAAGCCTTTGTACCTGGCTCAAACTCAATCTTCAAGATAAAGCCCGTTTTTATAAATGTAATGCTCCACGGCTTCGGGAAGCAGGTATTTAATAGACCTGTTCTGCCGCACCCTCCGGCGGATATCCGTGGAAGAAATAGCCATTGCCGGTACCGCCAACGGATAAATAACTTCAGAAGCGGAAAAAGGAAGTTTATCCACCACCGCTTTCATGTGGTTCATTTCTATTCCCGGCCTGGTGGCGGCAATAAACCTTGTCCTGCCCAACAGTTCCTTTACGTTTTTCCATGTCAAAATTTCCATGATGGCATCCGCCCCGGTAATAAAGTAAATTTCCGTACCGGGCGGCATCTGTCTGTAAAATTGATTGACCGTATCTACTGTATACGAATACCCCCGGCGGTCAATCTCTATACGGGATACCTCAAAATATGGATTGGTGGCCACCGCCAGCAGCGTCATCAAGTAGCGGTGACGGGCTTCGGTTACCGGGTAGCCTTTTTTATGAGGCGGCCTCCCTGACGGTACAAATATTACCTTATCCAGTTTGAAACGCCCCCGGGTTTCCTCAGCAGTCACTAAATGCCCGTAATGGATGGGGTCAAAAGTTCCGCCCATAATTCCCAACCGTTTTACATTTTTCGTTTCCGGCATAAACTTTCCCCCACTTTATATTTAGGATATACAGCCGGTTAAGACGCTGCCAGTCAATACCAACTGGAAAATATTGTGGAAAGGGGAAACGTGAATTGTCAGTTGCGAATCTCGCCGTTACCGAAAATCACATACTTAAAGGTCGTCAGTTGTTCCGGGCCCATGGGTCCCCGGGCATGAAGCTTTTGGGTGCTGATGCCGATTTCCGCACCAAAGCCAAATTGATAACCGTCAGTGAAACGGGTAGATGCATTCACATAAACCGCCGCCGCATCCACCAAATGCGTAAAACGACGGGCAGCAGTGTAATTTTCCGTAACAATTGCTTCTGAATGCCTCGTTCCGTAGCGATAAATATGTTCAATGGCCTCGTCAATATTGTCCACAACTTTTACCGCCAGGATCAGGTCCAGGTATTCGGTGTACCAGTCTTCTTCCACTGCCTGCTTCATCTCGGTTACTATTCCTGTAGCTCTTTCACAGCCCCGTAATTCCACGCCGTGCTGACTCATTCTCTCAGACAGTCGCGGTAGAAACTCCGCCGCCACATCCTGATGCACCAGGATTGTTTCCATGGCATTACAAACTCCCGGGCGCTGCACCTTGGCATTGACGGCTATTTCCAATGCTTTCGCAAGGTCGGCATCACGATCCACATAGGTATGACAGTTACCCACACCGGTTTCAATCACCGGTACCGTAGCATTGTTGACCACATGCTGAATCAAGCCCGCACCGCCGCGGGGAATCAGCACATCCAAATA
Source organism: uncultured Thermoanaerobacteraceae bacterium (assembly GCA_964529795.1). Lineage (GTDB taxonomy): Bacteria > Bacillota > JADQBR01 > JADQBR01 > JADQBR01 > CAZGXM01. Next base: position 47,412 of record CAZGXM010000009.1, on the reverse strand, counting down.
TTCATTCATGGTCAGCATCACCTGGACCGCTTCCCTGTCCGTTGTTTCCACCAGCTGAATGGCACCGGCGGGAATTCCTGCCGTTTCCGCCGCATGGGCAATAACCCAGGTAAGCGCCTGGTTTGAATTAAAGGACTCGGAGCCGCCGCGCAACAGTACGGCATTCCCGGTCTTCAGGCATAGCCCGGCAGCATCCACGGTAACGTTGGGCCGGGACTCGTAAATCATTCCGATTACGCCCAACGGCACCTTTTCCCGGCCGATTTCCAAACCGTTAGGCTGCTTCCACATCTTCTCCACTTTACCGATAGGGTCCGGCAGCGCCACCAGTGCCCGCAGACCCTCCGCCATATCTTCCAGGCGGTCTTCGGTTAATAACAGTCTGTCCAACAGCGCTTCGGACAAACCGCTTTTCTTTCCTTTCTCCATATCTTTCTCATTAGCCGCCAATATTTCGTGCGATTTCTGGGTGATGGCCTGGGCCATTTTCCTCAAGGCCTCGTTCTTGGTATTAGTATCGATAACCGCCAGTTGTTTTGCCGCCCGTCGTGCCAATTCCCCTTTTTTCAACATTACTTCCTTCACCATACTCGCTAGATACCTCCATTTTTTATAATTAAAAATTAGAACGTAAGGGAAACTCCTCCTTAACAACCCCCATGTATCGGCAAGTTATACTTTCTGATGCATAAATGTAAAACCCCACCAACAGGTTGGGTCAGACACGTACTGCCAGGTTATCCCGGTGAATAACCTCGTCAAAATCCTTGTAGCCTAGTATTTTTTCTATATCATTGCTGTTTTTCCCTCTAATTTTATCCAATTCTTCGGAATTATAATTAATGATCCCCCGGGCGAACTCCTCCCCATCAAGGGATAAGATGCTGACAACATTACCGGTTTGAAAGTCCCCGCCGGATGCCACCACCCCAATAGGCAGCAGGCTTTTACCATGTTTAATGATGGCCTGCTGGGCACCCCGGTCAACGGTGACACTACCTTTTATTTCCGACCCAAAGGCAATCCACCGTTTTTTTGCGGCCGGTTTATGTTCCCCGGGCAAAAACAAAGTCCCTTGGAGTTCCCCGTCCAACACCTGCCGTAGAGCTCCGGGCTTCTTCCCGTGGGCAATGACCATGGGAATACCAAAACTGGTGGCAATGCGTGCCGCCTGGATTTTGGTAATCATTCCCCCAATAGCCATCTTCGTCCCGGCACCGCCGGCCAGCATCTCAATTTCCGGTGTAATTTCTTTTACTTCCTCGATAAGCCGGGCATCCCGGTACTCCCTGGGATTAGCCGTGTAAAGACCTTCTATGTCGGATAGCAGTATCAACAGGCCGGCGTCAACCAGCCCGGCAACCAGCGCCGACAATGTATCATTGTCACCCAGGCAGATTTCCTCCACCGCAATGGTGTCATTTTCATTGACAATGGGAACCACTCCAAACTGCAGCAGCCGAAAAAACGCATTTCTGGCATTTAGATAACGGCGACGGTCTGCCACATCCTCCCGGGTCAGCAGCACCTGGGCCACCGCCAGCCCGTACTCGGCAAAGAGTTTTTCATAAATATGCATCATCACTCCCTGACCCACCGCTGCGATAGCCTGCTTTTCCGGAATGGTTTTGGGCTTTTCCTTCAAGCCCAGCTTGCCCATCCCTGCTCCCACCGCGCCGGAACTCACCAGGACAACTTCCCTGCCGCTGTTGACCAAGTCCGCCACCTCCCGGACAAAACTTTCAATACGGTGCAGGTTCAATTTTCCCGTCTCGTACGCAAGCACGTGGGTGCCTACCTTTATTACCAAACGCTTGGCATCCGTGTATTTTTTTCGCATGTTCATCGTTTCTCATCCCCAACCAAGATTGAAGCTATTATAACATAATTTGGTTGACAGCGCCATTTCCCCATATCGAACAAAGAAGCAGGCACACTTGCCTGCTAACTGATTTCCTTCTCTTTAGTTAGTTGCGCGCAGGTCACGCCGGCGTTTTTCATAAGCAGGAGACCCTTTTTTCCACCCTTTACTTACCCGCTTTCTTTCTTCAACCTGCACCTCACGAATGACAAATTCATTTTTGGCCGGGCAGTAGTACATACGCTTACCGGCTTCACAATTACCGCATTGGAAACAATTCATGGTCCTGACTTACTCCTTCGTGAAAATTTTAATTTCAGTCCATAAATTCAAATTCCATGTCCCTGATTTTTACCGCATCACCAGCCTTAACTCCTTTTTCCCTCAAGGCATTTTCTATCCCCATTATACGAATAATGTGCTGCAGGCGCTTTACTGCATCCTCGTTATTAAAATCGGTCATGGCAACATGTTTCTCTATCTCCTCGCCGGCGACCACCCAAACACCGCCTTCAAAGCTGATCTGAAAACGTTCCGCCGCAGGCCCTTCCACTACCTTTATCCGCTCAGGTTTCAGCGCCGGGTCGGGTTGCCGCCCGATTTCAGCCAGAAGCGCCGCTGTTACCCTCAGCAGCCTGTCAATCCCCGCGCCGGTCACAGCGGAGATGCCCAGCACGGTAACATCCGCTCCAAGATATTCTTTTAATCGTTGAAAGTTATCCTCCGCCCCCGGCAGGTCCATTTTATTAACCACTACAATCTGCAGCCGTCGCGACAATTCCCTGTTAAAGTGAGCCAGTTCCCTGTTTATCGTCTGGTAATCCCGGATAATATCCCTGCCCTCGGTTTGCCCTCCGTCCAGTATATGCAGCAGTAATCTCGTTCGCTCTACATGTCGCAAAAACCGGTGGCCCAAACCGGTACCCTGGTGTGCACCCTCCACCAGTCCCGGAATATCCGCAACCACAAAGCTTTTCCCTTCATCCAAACGAACCACGCCTAAATTAGGTACCAAAGTAGTAAAAGGATAGGCGGCAATTTTCGGTTTTGCCGCAGAAATACGGGAAATCAGAGTGGACTTGCCGGCGTTGGGAAAACCGATTAATCCCACGTCTGCGAGTAATTTCAATTCAAGCAGCAGCCAGCGTTCTTCTCCCGGTTCGCCTTTCTCCGCAAAGGTAGGTACGCGGTTGTAGGAACTGGCAAAGCGGGCGTTCCCCCGCCCGCCGCGGCCCCCGTGAGCTACTATCATAGACTGCCCTTCTTCTACTAAATCCCCCAGCACTTGGCCGCTTTCCTCATCTTTCACCACGGTACCGGGAGGAACCCGTACCACCAAGTCCTCACCATTTTTCCCATGTTTGTTTTTACCCTGGCCGTGCTGCCCGCGGGCAGCTTTATAATGCTTGCCATATCTAAAGTCAACCAACGTGCGTAATCCGAGGTCGGTTTTCAGGATAACGTTGCCGCCATTTCCACCGTCCCCGCCATTGGGACCACCTTCGGGGACATATTTTTCCCGGCGGAAGGATACTACCCCGTTACCGCCATCGCCACCTTTGACATAAATTTTTGCGCGGTCGTAAAACATTGTCTCACTTCCTGATTTTAATTATATTCACTCCACGGAGGCAGTCAATCCCATGCACCGCCATTTTTCCTTTCTCTACAGCTACCTTTCGCCATTTGCCTGTGAAGAAATTGTCAATGTCATAGTGTCCCCCATTTTTTTCACCTGACAACCCATTTCTTTTAATCGCGAAACGGTATCTTGTTCCAGTCGGATTGACGGCTGCCAAGCCAAAATCATTTTCAGGTTTTCGCCGTCCCGGGACAATGCTGTTTCCGCCGCAGCGCTTTCACCCGCCCGCGCCTTAACGGCCAGGGTGGCAATTATAGCCGCCAGTAAATTATGTACCGTTTCAACCAACTCTGCCGGAAATTTCAAACCGAAAACATCTTCTGTCAGACTAACTTCCCAGGACACTGCCTCCGCCTTGGCTCGCTGGTGAAGCAGTGTCAGGTAAAAGGCCATCCGCCTGTCCGCCAATTTTGTCACAAGACCGGTTCTGTTTATTTCCAGGGTAATCTTTTTCATGTACTGTGACGCTTCTTCAGGGCGGCCCAGCTGCAATAACCCGGAGATAACCTGCAGATGATTTAAAAAATCATGTTTTTGGTCGCGTATTATTCCCATACACTGGGAAAGTAGCCATTCCACAATATTTCCCCCTTCCAGCAATTCGGATAGTAAAAAACATTAAAAACCCCCCGGTACAACCAGGGGGATAAGCTTTAATTAGCTTGCTACCTCACTGACAACACTGACCTGTTTTTTATTTTTACCCTTGGTCTCAAACTTCACAAAACCATCAACAAGAGCAAACAGGGTATCATCTTTTCCGATCCCCACATTAAGGCCCGGGTGGATCTTGGTTCCGCGCTGGCGTACAATAATGTTACCTGCTTTAACCATTTGGCCGTCACTACGCTTGACGCCCAGCCTTTTCGCTTCACTGTCCCGGCCGTTCCGGGAACTGCCAACACCTTTTTTATGAGCAAAGAGTTGTAAATCCATTCTTCTCATCAATTCCACCTCCTAACTCTTAATTACTTCTATCTTTACGTAACCTGCATAGTTTTCCTGCACAGCCAACATTCCCAGATAACATGTGCGTAAAATTGCTTCACTCATTATCACCTGGCGGTCAGTCATTTTTTGCGGTAACAGGCAGGAAAAACCCCCTGATTGCCGGGTGACCCGGGGTCTAATTCCCACATATTCTTCCAAACCGATTACAGCGCTTTGGGCCAGAACTGAAACCGCGGCACAGACGATATCTTTCCCATGTTCCGCGTATTGGGAGTGCCCGCTGACCGCAAAGGATTGAATGCGTTCTTCCCGGTTCAACACAAAACTGACCTCAAGCATGATCAAGCCTCAATTTTTTCTACCTTAACCTTGGTATACGGCTGGCGATGACCTTGCTTGCGGCGATAATTCTTCTTGGCCTTGTACTTAAAAACAATAATTTTCCTTCCTTTACCCTGCTTCTCCACTTTCAAAGTAACCTTGGCATTCTCAACCACTGGAGTACCCGCAACAAACTCATTTTCCTTTTTAACCGCCAGCACCCGGTCTATGGAAACAACATCGCCCTCCCGGGCATCCAGTTTTTCAACGAAAATAACATCGCCTTCACTAACCCGGTACTGTTTACCACCGGTTTCAATAATTGCATACACAGGTTTTTGCACCTCCTCGTCAAAGACTCGCCGGTTAAAGGCACACAAAGCTTTGTGATTTTAACCCTCACCGAGCGGTTTTAAAACGAACCTACAGTTACTAATTTTAGCAAAGTCCCATAAGATTTGTCAAGGAATGAAAATTATGCGATTATGCGTCAGTCCTGTGCTTGTGGGCACTTGTGCAAAAGTCAATCCCGTGGTTCTAATCATTGCCGACGATTTTTGCCCGGGCGTAGGTCCTGAATACTTTGGTTATTTTTACCCTTGCTTCCTGTCCTACCAGTGCTCCGCCACCCTGGATGTCCAGGACAAAACCCTGTACCCGACCGATCCCGTCATAAGGATTGGCAGCATGAGGTTCTTCCACCTTGACGCTGAATTCCTCACCAACCATGACAGGTACAGCCAACCTGTCAATCTCGTTTTGGTCAAAAACAGTACGAATGACAACTTCCTCAATATGTATTTCTTCCCGGCCCTGAATAAGTATCTGCTTCCCGGTCTCCTGTTCCAGGGCACGCAGCCCCGTGCCGCCGCTGCCAATTAAGTGGGCTGCAACCTGGGGGTTTGCCTGAACGAAAATGGCCGGCGCCGGGCTCCTCTCAGCAGTATCCAGAATATCCCGCCGCACGCGAAAGCTGACCGTATCCTCCGAAAGAACCTTGCCGGAGCCATTACAGTAGGGACAATCCTTTTGCATGATACTGCGCAAACTCTGCCGCACCTTTTTTCGCGTCAACTCCACCAAACCCAGTTGGGTCAGTCCCAAAACATTGGTCCGGGTCTTATCGTGTTTAAGTTCTTCCGCCAAAGCAGCCAGTACCTGCTCCCTGTGCTCATTATCGGTCATATCGATAAAATCAATAATGATAATTCCTCCGATGTTACGCAAACGTATCTGCCTGGCTATCTCCACAGCAGCTTCCAAATTTGTCTTCAGTACAGTTTCTTCAAGGTTTTTGCTGCCTACATATTTTCCGGTGTTGACGTCAATGGCTGTCAGCGCTTCCATCTGGTCAATTACGATGTAACCGCCACATTTCAGCCAGACCTTTCTTTCCAAAGCTCCTGCCAGCTGCTGCCTTACTCCGTATTTATCCAACAGGTTTTCATCCCGCACCAGGGTAACCTTATTCCTTAAACCCGGGGCAATCAAATTAAGTGCTTCCAGAACCTTCTCGTAAGTTAACCGGGAGTTGACCAGCAGGCGGTCTACACCCTCGTTAAAGAGGTCGCGCAAAATCCGTTGAATGAGTTCCAAATCTTTGTGCAGCAGGCTGGGAGCAGCTTGGCGACTGCTCCTGTTTTTAATATGTTTCCATAAATTGACCAGGTTATGAACATCCTCTGCCATCTCCTCTTCTTGAATGCCGTCTGCCACTGTACGGACAATCAAGCCCATGTCTTCAGGTTTCACTTTTTCAGCCATCTGCCGCAGCCGTTCCCGTTCCTCTTCATCCTCAATACGCCGGGAAACTCCCACATAACTTGCGTTGGGCATCAGCACCAGGTTGCGGCCCGGCAGGGTAATGTTGCGCGTCACCCGCGCTCCTTTGGTGCCGATAGGTTCTTTAACAATCTGTACAATTATTTCCTGTCCCTGCTTGATCACATCATTAATACTCAAGTCCGTTTCGCCGTCGACCATCTGGTACTGATACCCGGACAAAGCATCCTCCACATATAAAAATGCATTTTTCTCCAGGCCGATATCCACAAAGGCCGCCTGCATACCAGGCAGTACATTTTCCACTTTTCCCTTATAGATATTTCCCACCAGCCGCTGGTTTAACGAACGTTCCAGGTAAACTTCCGCCAGGCGCTGGTCTTCCAGTACCGCCACTGAGGTTTCCTGGTCGTCTACGTGGACAATTATTTCCTTATACACCGCTCCCACTCCTTAAGCAACCACTGCCAACGGGGTCCGATACTGCCCCTGGGAATATACATATAGACCGGTACGTCTGACACGAGGTTCTGTAATGATAATGTCGCACTCGTCAGCCAATACATCTAAAATGAATTCCGGCCTGACATTGCCCTCACTGCCCGCCTGCAGCATCATGATGATACAAGGGCCTTCCCTGTCTTCCCGGCATTTCAGTGTAAAAATACCAGGCCGAATATCCTTTTCTTTCATCCCCTTTTTGGTCTGCTTCTTAATTAAGATTTCGTCTTTAAGCAGTAATTCCTGCAAGCATTGATTAACCCGTGCAACGGAGGCCGTTGTCCCGCCATGCACTGTATAACCGGCACGGTTGATAATGGCATTCAAAGAGCCGGTGGGTTGGCTAACTTCCACCAGTGCTTTGATTTCCAAACCTTCAGGCAGTTGTTCTCCCAACCTGGCCAAAATCTCAGCTTCAGGCAGTTCCCGGCTGAGTTCGGCATCCAAATACTCACTGTCACTGGTTGCTCCTACAGGCAGCGCCGGGGAAAACGCCATTTTGGGATGGGGATTATATCCCCGGGAGTACGCCAATGGTATCCGCGCCCTGCGAAAAATCCTTTGGAATGTCCGCATTAAATCCAGATGAGATAAAAACTTCAATGGTTCTCCCTTGGTAAACCGTATCCTAATCAGCATCGCTTTAGTCACCCCACAACCGGTTTTCCACCTGAAAACGCTGGCAAATGCTGCACCCGGCGCAGCCATTCCAACGGCAGTCAGCTGTAGTAGCCTCTGCCACCGCCCGCTTATGCTCATTAATAAGGTAGGCCTTGCTTACCCCGGCATCCAAATGGTCCCACGGCAGCACTTCCCCGTAATCAAAAGACCGGTTGGCGTAAAAATGCGGGTCTATCCCGGTCTGTACAAAGGCCTGCTCCCACTTGGAAAAATCAAAATGCTCATCCCAGCTGTCAAAACGACAGCCGGCGGACCAGGCCGCTTCCAACACCGGCGCCAGCTTCCTGTCTCCCCGGGCAAAAACCGCTTCCAGGAAACTCAGGTGCGCATCGTGCCACTTAAACCTTAAACCTTTTTCCTTAAGCAATCCCGCCAAGTAACGCTGCTTTGACTTTAAAGTCTCAATGTCATCCTGACCCACGAATTGGAAAGGAGTGTGCGCCTTGGGTACAAAGGAAGAAACACTGACAGTAACATTGGGTTTGCCTTTGCCCTGTGCTTTCAGTTCCCGCCGCCCCAGGGCCAACACTTTTTTCGCCAGTTCGGCAATGGCTGCCAGGTCATCTCGGGTCTCCATGGGAAACCCCAGCATAAAATAAAGTTTGATATTGGTCCATCCGGCTTCAAAGGCAGCGGTAACAGCGCCGAGCAGGTCTTCCTCACGGACATTTTTGTTGATAACGTCACGCAGTCTCTGGCTGCCCGCTTCCGGCGCAAAGGTCAAACCACTTCTACGCACCCTTTGTATCTCCCTGGCCAAATCCACAGAAAAAGCATCCACCCGCAGTGAGGGTAAGGCCACATTAATGCCCCAGTCTTGATAACGGTTGAGCAGTTCCCTGGTTAAAGGCTGCACACAGGAGTAATCGGCGGTACTCAAGGATGTCAGGGATATTTCTTCATGCCCCGTGCTGGCCACCAGTTCTTCGGCCTGTTTTAACAATGTCTCGCGCTTTCTTTCCCGCACCGGCCTGTATATCATCCCTGCCTGGCAAAAGCGGCAGCCCCGGGTACACCCCCGCATCACTTCCAACATCATCCGGTCATGAACGGTTTCCATATAGGGTACAAGCGGTCTGGTGGGGAAATAGGCCTCATTCAAATCCTGCAGTACCCGCCGTCTTACCGTTTCCGGGGCGCGGGCATTGGTGGGAGTAATACTGAAAATGGTGTCGTCCTGCTTGTAATCAACGTGGTAGTAAACAGGGACATAAACTCCCGGTACCTGCACCAGTTCTGCCAACACGGCCGGCTTATTTATTTTGCCTCTTTTATCCACATGCGCGGCTATCAGCGTCAACACCCGGGGTAACATTTCTTCACTGTCACCCAGTAAAAAACAATCAAAAAACGGAGCCAACGGCTCGGGATTCAAAGCACACGGTCCCCCGCCTATTACCAGCGGGCCTTCTTTCCTGTCCTCGCTTTGCAAAGGAATCCCGGCCAAATCCAACATGTTGAGAATATTTGTATAACTCATCTCGTACTGCAGCGTAAAGCCCACTACGTGAAAATCTTTTAACGGCCGGTAAGATTCTAAAGCAAAAAGCGGGATATCATGCCGGCGTAGTTCCTGTTCCATATCCACCCAGGGAGCAAATACTCTTTCCAATAAAAATTCCGATTGATCGTTAATTAATCCGTACAAAATGTGCAGTCCCAAATGGGACATGCCCACTTCATAAACATCCGGGAAAGCAAAAGCCATGGTAACTTTAACGTCGTCCCAATTCTTTTTAATTACATTCCATTCGTTGCCCAGGTAACGTGTGGGTTTGAGGACACGGGGCAGTATTTTCCCCGCAATATATTGTCGCATATACAGCCTCCCGAAATTCATCACACTTAAGAAGTCCGATTGCAGCTGTCAGATAATCTCCACTCTTACTGCCTGTTCTGTTTGTAATATGCCCTATCTTCTTTGATTTTCTACAGTAAGACAACATTTTCCTTTCCCGCCGGGGATAAAAATAAGTTGCCCCAAGTTTCTGGTAAGGGCAATCTATTCCCTCGCTTTTACAATTGATTGTTTGCCGAAAGATAGGGTAATGGGTCTACCGGTATGTTCTTGACGCGCACCTCAAAGTGGACCGTTTTTTTTGCTACACCCAGCACTTTACCCTGAGGCACCACCTGCCCTATATCTACTGTGATATTTTTTAACCCGGCATAAATCGTTACCCGGTTGTTGTCATGTTTTAATGCCACGGCATTATCTGACGGCCCATTGCTGAAAGGTATTACCTCGCCGGACAGTGATACCTTGACCAGGGAACCCTCTTCGGCAACAATATCGACACCCGGGTGTTCCCCGGCCTTAAACAGGCGGCTCACCTTGCCGGACACGGGCAGCAACATTGTTTCCCGGTAAGTTTGCTTAAAGACCTGCTTTTCAAAACTATCCTGCCAAATACCTTCCCTGGCCCATTGATTTAATAAAGGCGTCCAGTCGGTTTCTCGGGAAGTTAAGAGCATTATTGTTTGTTTTTGAATTGCACGTAAGGCAGGATGGGGAAGCTGAAGAATTACCAGTGTCAGTACAACCAATACCAGCGCTAAAAAGATTTTCCGGCGTTTTGACGTAAAGAATGTTTTTTTTCTGCCCATACCGTCAATGGACGGTTTCACCTTGGGAAACCTTTTAAGAAAAAATTTTTTCAATTGCCTCACCTCTTGTGGACATGCATAATCGTTAAAAATTATATGCCCGCCCCAAGAGATTATTCCAAAAAATTAAAACAGGATTTTCTGCCGCCGCAAATTGACATTTAGCACCAACCCCAGAGCAATCAAGTTTGCCATCATGGAACTGCCGCCGTAGCTGAACATGGGCAAAGGCAGTCCGGTTATGGGCATGATACCGATGGCCATGCCCACATTCTGGATAATGTGATAAAAAAACATGGAGACAACCCCGGAAACTATGAGAGTACCATAAAGGTCCTTTGCATTAAGCGCAATTTTAATGCAGCGGTAAAGCAAGAGAAAATACATCAGTAGCAAAAATACCGACCCGATAAAGCCCAGTTCTTCGCCTACAACAGAAAAGATAAAATCGGTATGATGTTCCGGAAGAAAGTTTAATTGGACCTGGGAACCCTGCCCCAAGCCCTGGCCCCATAACTTTCCCGACCCAACGGCGGTAAGCGACTGGATGACGTTATAGCCGGCACCCCTGCCGCCCTTGCCGTCCGCATAGGGATTGAGAAACACTATCAGACGCATTAACTGGTAATCCTTGATCGGCAGCGGCAGGCCAAATTTCAGTTTTAAAAATACCAAACTTATTACTGCCATCAAGCCGGAACCAATTAGGCCGGTCAGTAAACCGAACCGCGCCCCGCCAACCAGCAGCATGCCAAACATAATTGCTAATAAAACCAGCGCAGATCCCAAATCCGGCTGTTTTAATATTAATAGTATGGGGAAAATAAAATGCAAGAAGCAGGGTATTAACTCTTTGAAAGTATTAAGTTTTCCCTGCCGGGAAACCAGCAAGTTCGCAAATGTCAGGATAATGATTATTTTGCTGAATTCCACCGGCTGCAAACTGAAGGCACCCAGGCGGATCCAACTGGTTGCACCGTTTACTTCCTTGCCAATACCCGGAATAAGCACAAGCGTTAACAGCAGCAGGTTGCCTACATACAACCACTTACTGAACCGCGCAAACAGTGTATAATTAATGGTAGCAACTACAATCATGGCCACCAGGCCTATCGCTATGGAGACGAGCTGCTTGGTGATAAAGTAATACGGGTCACTGGAAATGCTTGCTGAAGCACTACGCAGCACAAGCAGGCTCATGACAATAATAACCGCCACCATGCCCAGCAGTGAAAAATCCAATGTTTTCAGGTATTCTTTACGCATTTCCAATCTCCCCCATGTACTCTCATGACCATCCCCATTATACATTAATTATGGAACCGGTTAAAGGCGGTTTCCATTTCTCATCTTTCCCACGTCTAACAGAATAAAATAAAGCCGGTACCATTACCGGCCTTTACTTTTGATAGTTTCTCTTTATTTTAATAACAGGGATATTGGCCACCAGTGCGATAGCCTGGTCTTCATCATTGAGACTGACTTCCAGCGCTTCCTCATCTATCTCCATGTAGTTTGAAATCACCTTGATCATATCCTCTTTCAACGCTTCCAGAATTTGAGGTGAGACTTTGGAGCGGTCATGTACCAATATAAGTCGCAGCCGCTCCTTGGCCACATTCTTACTGGTATTGTTATCCTTACCAAAAATTCGCTGCATAAATTCTAGCAAAGTCATAGCCCCCCTCTCTTCTAGCTGATACCGAACAATCGCTTCAGGCGCTTCATCAAGGAAGCATTGGCTTCGAGATTCAACAAAGGAATTTCCTCTCCGGTTATACGTCTGGATATATTCCGATAGGCTTCGCCTGCCAGCGATTCCTTGTCCAGCACCGCCGGCTCCCCACGGTTGGTGGAAATAACAATGGACTCATCCTCGGGAACCACGCCCAGCAGGTCAATGGCCAAAATATCAATCATATCATCAATATCCATCATATCTCCCTTTTTAACCATTGCCGGTCGGATGCGGTTGATAATCAGTTGGGGGTCTCTCAGGTCCGCTGCCTCCAACAAACCGATGATCCGGTCGGCATCCCTCACTGCCGAAACTTCCGGGGTTGTAACTACCAAGCCTCGTGCTGCACCGGCAATTGCATTTTTAAATCCCTGTTCAATACCCGCGGGGCAGTCAATAATTACGTAATCAAATTCTTTTGCTAAAGTTTCGGTCAACTTTTTCATCTGCTCCTCACTCACCGCCGTCTTGTCCTTGGTCTGGGCGGCAGGCAGCAGGAACAGCCTGTCATCAAAGCGTTTATCTTTTATCAGGGCCTGTTTTAAGCGGCAGTTGCCGTTGACAACATCCACAATGTCGTACACAATACGGTTCTCCAGTCCTAATACCACATCCAAATTCCTGAGACCGATATCCGTATCCACCAATACAACTTTTTTGCTTAAAGCAGCAAGCCCTGTACCGATATTTGCAGTGGCCGTAGTCTTTCCTACTCCACCTTTGCCGGAAGTGATTACAATTACTTCTCCCATACAATTTCCTCCTCATGGTTTGGAAAATAAACTAAAATTTTTGTTTTTCACCGGGTAAATAGCGTTCTATCACTACCTTACCATTTTTAATCCTTGCTATTTCCGGTTGATCGGGAACAACCTCGTTCTCACCATCAGGTGCTCTGGTAATGTGGTCGGCAATACGCAGCTGGGTGGGCTGCAACCGAAAGGCCGTGACTAAAGCCTTGGTATTCCCGGTTGCTCCGGCATGAACCACTCCCCTCAGGGACCCCATTACCACAATATTACCCCCGGCCATTATTTCCGCCCCCGGGTTAACATCGCCCATTACCACCACGTTACCGGGGAAACGGATACTCTGCCCCGATCGCAGCGTTCTTTGAATAAGGATTGTCTGCATTTCTTCCGCCCCGGGGTGGGTGTATTCTTTGTTTTTTTCATCGTTTTCCTCACCGGAAGAACCGGGTGTTTTTTCCGTTACCATATGCTCCTCCTGTTAAACCGCACCCGCAAAAGTAGGTCTCCAAATTGCTATTTTCCGTCATCTTTAGATAATTTTACTTTCTACAACGCCTGTCCAAATCCTGCTTTTGAAGGAGAAAAAACAGGGGCCTTTTTCCCCTGTTTTTTAACAAAGACAGACAAATTGTGAAAATAAATCCTTAATGTTCGGTAAAGGCAGTTTCATTGAGATGAAAATACTCCTCAAAAACCGCTTTGGCAATTTTACCGGCGGAAGTACTGCCGTGTTCCGCGTATTCCACAATGCCCGCGAAAGCCAGTTGCGGGTTGTCCGCCGGGGCAAAGGCAATGAATATCCCGTGAAAATCTTCGTCGGCATCATCACCTTTTCTACCCGTTTGGGCGGTACCGGTTTTGGCACCCACCTGTATTTCTTTGGGAAAGTTTCGGAAAAGATAATAAGCGGTCCCCCCCGGTTGGGTAACGCGCGTCATGGCTTTTTTAGTCATGGCCATAACCTCCTTGGAGACAGAAACACTTTCAATCAGCTGCGGTTCGTAATTTTTCACCACCTCGCCCTCGGGGTTGGTGAGCGCCTTGACCAGGTAGGGCTGCCATCTTTTGCCGCCGTTTGCCAGTGTGGCCACGTAATTGGCCAACTGCAGTACGGAATAAAGGTTGGACCCCTGACCAATGGCCGTGTTAAAAGTGTCAAAGTCCTGCCAGGTAGTATTAAAGTTATACTTTATTTTTCTTTTCGCTTCGAGAATATCCAAATCCCGTCCTTTTTCATCCAGGATTTTTTCTCTTTCTTCAATGGTTTTCGCTTCCGCCAGTTTGGTTGCATATGCCTGTTCCAGCTTTTCCTTTTTCCGTGCAAATTCCCGCTGAATGAGCACGGAATTCAACTCGGCCTTCCACTCCGGCGTTGGCAGCAGTCCTGAAGCCTCCCCGGACAGTCCCAATACATCCAAGGGCTGGCCCAGCCCAAACTCCCGGGCAACCCTGTCAATCTCTTTAATACCCGCTTTGTAACCGGCATCCTGAAAATAAGTGTTACAGGAAACCGCCAGGGCGCGGAAAAAATCTACAACCCCGTGGGCATCCCAGCATTTAATATATGGCGGTCGCCAGTAGGCACCGGTGCATTTTACCGTATCCTCGGGGGTAACCGCACCGGAATCCAAAGCAGCCATTCCGGTAATAGGCTTAAAAGTGGAGCCCGGCGGGTAAATTCCCTGTACCGCCCTGTTAAACATGGGTTTTAACCGGGGGTCATTGTAGTAATCCGCCTTTTCGCTAAAGCTGCCGTCCACAAAATCGTTGGGATTAATGGCAGGAGTGCTGGCAAGAGCCAGTATGGCCCCGTTATTCGGGTTTATTACCACCGCCCCGGCCGCAGCTGCTTTGGGATTTTTCGCCGCTACTTCCTCAATTACGCTTTTCATGGCACTTTCCATGGCACGCTGCAGGTCATAATCCAGGGTGAGGTTAATATTATAACCGGGTGTAGGCGGCAGGATAGCCCCCAAATCCTGGACAATACGGTTTTGGGAATCCACTTCCACTTGATACAATCCTTTTTTACCACGCAGGCCTACCTTTGCACCATTGAGAGTGACTAATTCAAATTCCCGTTCCAAACCCATTTTGCCTATCTTGGCGTTTAAACCATAGTTATCTTCTTTATGCGCTTCCAACTCTTCCTTGTTGATCTGACCGATAAAACCCAACAGGTGGCCGGCAAGGCTCCCTTCGGGATAATAACGTAATGGCTCTTCTTTAATTACCACACCGGGCAGGTCCCGGCGGTGCTCTTCAATCCTGGTGACAATTTGCCACGTACCCTCTGCCCCGGGTAACAGCTTTTTGATTTCTACCGGTTCAAACTTGCGTCTTTGGGTTTCAACCTGCCGGACAATCTTATCCTTGGTAATCTCTTCATCATCCAGTATAGCCGCCAGCTTTTCAGCCACTTCGTCCAACCGGTCCTTGGATGCGCCCGGCATAATGGACACGGTAAAAACCGGCCTGGAAGTGGCCAATACGTGCCCGTCAGCCGTGACAATATCCCCTCGTCTTGCCGGAATGGAAAGCATGCGCAGGCGATTTTTTTCAGAAATTACCTGCCACTGGCTGGCCATAACCACCTGGAGGTAAAACAACCTTAATACCAGGATCAAGAAAGCAGCTATTAAAATTACCCGGTAAACCTTCAAGCGTTTTTTCAGTACCTTCTTATCCACCAAGCTCCCTCCACTGCTCCGGGGTTTTCAACCATCTACCGGTATGCGATTTGTAAAAGCGCCGGTAAAAAATAAAAGCAATAAAACTGTTGTAAAGAGAAAACCCCAACAACAGGATAAAATTAAACTCCACCATGCGCCCGAGATAGATTTCCAAAATCCAGATACAAAACTGGTAAACGACACTGCCGGAAAAGGTAGCAATTACCGGTACCAAAATATTATCCTTGTACAATTTACCTTCCATTCCACCGATAAACAGGCCCACGGCCATCTTGGCCAAAGCATTGGTGCCCACGTACTTGGCAAAAAACAGGTCTTCCACCAGACCAAAAACAAAACCAAGTGCGGTACCGCGCTTTGGTCCCCATAACAACGTAAGAATTATTACCCAGACCAGCACCAGATCCGGGGTAACGCCAAAAATTTGCAGATTTACGAGTAATGTGCTTTCCGCCACCAATGACAATAAAAGTATTAAAAACAGGCCCAGTATGTGCACCTCAACCGTCCTCCCTGGTACCGGTAATAACAAATACTTCTTCCAGGCGGTCAAAATCCACAAAAGGACGGATTTGAGCTTGTTTCACCAGGCCGTTGGCTTCCAACCGGGTGCCGGTTATGTAACCAATTCTCAACCCTTTTGGGAATATGTCCCCCAACCCCGAAGTAACCACCACCTGGTTTTCCATCACCGGAGCATCATGAGCCAGGTGGATCATGTTCAACCGGTCACCCTCACCGCTTCCCTTGACTATTCCCGGCGTACGGGTGGCCTGTATCAAGCCTCCTGCCGCCCCTTCCGGGTCCATGAGCAGCAGTACCTCCGCCGTATCATCGGTAACTGCAATAACCCTGCCCACCAGACCCTGGTGATTCACTACCGGCATATTCCTTTCAACCCCCGCATTGGCACCGCGGTCAACAGTGATAGTATGATACCAGTTACTGGCATCTCGAGCAATTACCGTTGCCGCCAACAGGTTAAAACGGCCATCGACGGCCTGCTTTAAATTTAAAAGCTTTCGCAAGCGCACATTTTCCTGGCGGTACTCTTCCATCCTGTTCAGTTTTGCCACCAGCGTCCCTACCCGGCGCTGCAGCTCCAGGTATTTGTCACTGATTTCCTGATATTCGGTGATACCGGCAACCGCGGCGGATATTTTGCCGGAAATACCCGTAACCCCGCTTTGTAGCGGGGCTAAAATATCTCGCAGCAATATTTCCACCGGAGTAAGCTCGATACGGTCAAAGTCCGTTAATCGCATGGTAACCAGCATTAAGACCACCAATAGCAATACCCCGAAAAATGATTTTTTCGGCAGTCGGGCCAAATAAATCACTCCTCTTAATCGAGGTGAGAATTAAAATTATTTAACTCTTTTCGTGGGAATCAGTACCCGTTTAAGCACTTCGATGTTATCCAACACGTGCCCGGTACCGTTGACAACCGCAGCAAGGGGGTCCTCAGCCAAGTGAACCGGCATGCCGGTTTCCTCACTGACCAGCTGGTCCAAACCCCACAAAAGCGACCCGCCACCGGTCATGACAATGCCGCGGTCCATAATGTCCGCAGCCAATTCAGGCGGTGTTTTTTCCAGGCAGATTTTGATAGCATCCATAATGCTTGCCACCGGCTCTGACAGCGCCTGTTTAATCTCCTCGGCGTTAATCTCCACGGTTTTTGGCAGTCCCGATACCAAATCCCGCCCTCTCACCGAGTAAAAGGCATATTTTCGTTCCTCATCTTCTTCTGACGAACCAAAATGAGCCGCACCAATCTTGATTTTTATATCCTCAGCTGTGCGGTCACCGATCATGAGATTATACTGTCGCTTGATATGTTGAGTGATGGCATCGTCCATTTCGTCGCCGCCGATGCGAATGGACTTACTGGTAACAATCCCCCCGAGAGAAATAATAGCCACCTCGGTAGTTCCCCCGCCAATGTCCACTACCATGTTACCCGTCGGTTCATGCACCGGTAAGCCGGCGCCAATAGCTGCCGCCATGGGTTCCTCAATCAAATATACCTCTTTGGCCCCGGCTTGCAGGGCCGCTTCCCTGACCGCCCTCTCCTCCACTGCCGTGATGCCCGAGGGAATACAAATGACAACCCTGGGCCGGATAAGAAAATGGTTCCGTTTCAGCGCTTTATTGATAAAGTAACGCAGCATGCCCTGAGTAACGTCAAAGTCAGCAATCACACCGTCTTTCATGGGGCGGATGGCCACAATATTTCCCGGGGTTCTCCCGATCATTTTCTTGGCTTCCTCACCGACCGCCAAAACGCTGCCCGTATCCCGCTGCATGGCGACCACGGAAGGCTCCCTTAAAATAATTCCTTTTCCCTTGACATGGACAAGAGTATTCGCTGTTCCCAGGTCTATTCCCAAATCCCTGGCAAATATCATTTCCCCCGTCTCCTCTCTCATTGTATACAACCATTATAGTAGACATGCTGAAGGCCTATCAAGAGGGAAACCCTTGGCAGTTGTTGACAATCTCAAAAATACTAAATCAACCCTTTTTCCTTTAAACTGGTATATTTATTGTCGCCCATTATCACATGATCCAGCACCTTTATACCCAGTATTTCCCCGGCTTCCCAAAGTCTCCTGGTAACATCTATGTCTTCCTTGCTGGGAGTGGGGTCGCCACTGGGATGGTTATGTGCCAGCAATATGGCCGCGGCACTGCGCCTGATAGCACTTTTAAACACTTCCCGGGGATGGACGATGGATGCATTTAAGCTGCCAACGGAAACGGTCTCGATTTTCAGTACATTGCTTTTGGTATCCAGGCATAAAATCCGAAAATGCTCCCGGTCCAGAAAGCGCATTTCCGCCATCAGCAGACCGGCCACATCGCCAGGACATTTAATTACCGGCATTGCGTTCTCGCGCCATGCCTGTACTCTTTTGGCCAGTTCCAATGCCGCCCTGACCTGGCAGGCCTTGGCATAGCCGATTCCCGGCACCGTAGTTAACTCTTCCAAGCTCACGTCAAGCAGTCCCCGCAGCCCTTGAAACTTACTTAATAAGCGATTAGCCAAATCCAAAGCCGTTTCCTTCTGCGAACCGGTAACCAGAATAATCGCCAGCAGTTCCGCTTCGGAAACCCCCTGGGGGCCCAAAGCCTCCAACCGCTCCCGGGGCCTGCTGAGTAGCGGTAAATCCTTAATGGTCGCGCGGTAGTCCACCGCTGTTTCCTTAATCACTGTTCCTCTCCCCCAATACGTGTATTCCCAGTTCTCCCAACATCCCGGCCAATCTTGCCAGCGGCAACCCCACTACATTAAAGTAACACCCTTCAATTTCCTCAACCAGTACTGATCCAAGCCCTTGAATCGCATAGGCCCCGGCTTTGTCGCAGTATTCGCCCGTATCCAAATAAGCGGTAATTTCCTCGCTGCTCAAACGGCGAAATTTCACCTTGGTAGTGACGCTGTCCACCAAAACCTTGCCTGACGGCACCTGCACCACCGCTACCCCGGTAATCACGCGGTGGGTGCGCCCGCTGAGCATGGTAAGCATCTGCCGGGCCTCGTCGTAAGTTTCGGGTTTTCCCAACGGCTGTCCGTCCAGTACCACCAGCGTGTCAGCGCCGATAACAACGCCCCTACCGGTACTGGCAGCGACGGATTTTGCTTTGTTTAAAGCTATGTCCTCGACTAATTGATTTACGTCCTGATTCCCCATGACAGTTTCCATCAAATCGCTTACCACAACAGCAAACTTCAAGCCCAACTGCTCAAGGAGTTGCCTGCGCCGGGGCGACCGGGACGCAAGTATTAAATCCATCTATTTCACCCTTTTTACCGAGACTGCCAAACACTACACCAGAAAAAAAGACGCCGTGACGACGTCAAAAACTAGCGTTTATCCTCAGCAAATCCCAAATTGAACGTAAGTATCTCCAAATTCACCGTCAAATCCACGTTCCGCAATTCAACGGTTTTGGGGACATTTATCACCTTGGGTGCAAAATTGAGAATGGCCTTTACCCCGGCATCAACCAGCGAACTGGCTACCTCCTGGGCGTGGGCTGCCGGAACAGCCACAATACCAATTTGCACCGCCTCTTCCTCCACAACTTTCTTTAAATCGTCCAGACCATATACCCTGACACTATTCAATTTGTAACCAATTTTTTTGGGGTCGTTATCAAAAATACCGACAATTTGAAAGCCCCGTTCTCTAAACCCGCCATACATGCACAGGGCCGTTCCCAGGTTGCCGGCACCGACAATTATCACCGGCCAGTGCATATTCAAACCCAAAATCTTCATGATATGACGGTGTAAATCCTTGACATTATACCCCACACCCCGGGTGCCGAACTCCCCGAAGTAAGCCAAATCCTTACGCACTTGCGCCGGGCTGACACCAACACCCTCGGCTATTTCGCCGGAAGATATGGTCACCACACCCCGTTGGTCAACCTGAGACAAAAAACGCGAGTATACGGAAAGACGGATAATTGTTGCCTCAGGTATTTTTGCTGATTTCATAACAAACCCCCTATCTCAAAGTAACAAAATTCCCCGCAAAACGACTTGCTTGTTATCTTCGGTACAATCAATTAATGCTTTACTTATTCTGCAAAAATTGTAAAATACCTGCCGAACGGTTATTATATTCTAACTTTCTCAGCAATGTTCGCGCGCCGGTTGATAATTTCCTGTCTTGCTTCAGCAACCATGTAAAAGGAACCGGTCACACAAACCATATAACCGGTGCCCGCAGCCTCAATGGCCCTATCCACAGCCTGAGAAATCTGTTCTTCCACCATCACAGCTTCCGTATAAAGCCGGGCCTCCCGGGCCAGCTGCCGCCATTCCCCGGCCCGGGGGCTGTTGGGCCGGGTCACTACTATTTTTTCAGCCAGGGGAGCCAAAACGCTTAAAACTTTTTCCCTTTCCTTGTCTGCCAGCATGCCAATCAGCAGCACCACCTTTTCCGACGGAAAGTACTCTTTTATAGCCGCAGCCAAAGTCAAAGCGCCGTCGAAGTTGTGCGCAGCGTCAACCAGCACCGGCGGCGTGCCGGGTAAAAGTTCCAAACGAGCAGGCCATTTGGTGTGTTTCAGTCCTTGGGCAACGGCATCTTGCGGAAGATCAATTCCTCTATCTTTCAAAGCCTCTATCACCGCAACCGCCATGGCGGCATTGATTACCTGGTGTTTTCCCATTAAGGTTATTTCCAGTGACGGGTAAAATTTGGCGGCGGTGCCTACAGAAAACTGTTGTCCTTGCCGGGAATGGTTCAGAAAAGAATAAGTTACATCCGTCCCGACTTTAATTAAAGAAACGTCTTTTTCCCGGCAAGCTTCTTCAATAATCGCCAGTACCTCCGGTTTAGCCGCCGCGGTTATGGCAATACTCCTTTCTTTTATAATACCCACCTTTACCCGCGTTATTTCCTCCAGTGTACTCCCCAGGTAATCCATATGATCCATACCCACATTGGTAATTACGCTGACCAGGGGGTGCACCACGTTGGTGGAATCAATCAGTCCGCCCAGGCCAACTTCCACTACTGCCAGCTCCACGTCTTGTTGCCGGAAATATAATAATGCCACTGCTGTGATCACTTCAAATTCTGTAGGGTGTTCATACCCTTCCGCCACCATTTTTTCCAGCAACGGCTTAATTTCCGTCAACAATCCGGCCATATCAGCTTCGGATATCATTTCATTATTGATCCGGATTCTTTCCCGGTAACTGTCAAGATGGGGGGAAGTGAAAAGCCCGGTCTTCTTCCCCCCGGCAATCAAAATACTTGCTACCATTGCCGCAGTTGATCCCTTGCCGTTAGTGCCACCGATATGCACCACCTGCAGCTCTTTTTCCGGGTTACCCAATAATCGCAGCAGGGTTTCGATTCTTTCCAGACCAAAATTAAAACCAAACTTGGTCAAATCGTGTAGAAACTCCAAAGAATCGCGGTAGTTCATTTAAATATTCCCTCTTTCGCTTCACAGTTAGACTTAACTATTGCTGATTAGTTTTATTCGTTCCTGTAAAGTATCTTTCTTGGCTAAATATTCTTCCTGTTTGGCTCTCTCTTTTGCTACTACTTCCTTGGGTGCTTTATTGAGGAAATTGGGGTTTTCCAGCTTTTTACCCACCCGCACCAGTTCTTTTTCTATATTGGCCAGTTCTCTTTCCAGACGCATCTTTTCCTTGCCAAAGTCTATCAAACCCTGGAGAGGCATAAAGATTTCCACACCGTTTTCCACCGCCGTGGCTGCCTGCTCCGGTCTGCTATCCAGTTGCTCATGGATTTCCACCGGCGAAGCGTTGGCCAGGTTGTCCAAATAACCCTTGTTCGTGCTCAGCACTGCTGCCGCTTCTTGGGAATTGGCAGCCAAAACCACCCGCGCTTTTTTCCCCGGTGCAACATTCATTTCACCGCGGATATTACGTATTCCCTTAATAACAGCCATCACCAAGGCCATTTCCTGCTCCGCCTGCTCATTTACCAAGCTTTCATCACCCTCAGGCCAACGGCTCAGCATGATGGTTTCACCATTGACATTTAACTGCTGCCAGATTTCTTCGGTAATAAAAGGCATAAAGGGATGCAGCAGTTTCATGGTATCACTCAATACCGCTTTCAGCACCAGACAGGCGGTATGTTTTCCTACTGGTGACTCACCGTATAACCTGGCCTTGGCCAGTTCTATATACCAGTCGCAAAATTCGCTCCAGATAAATTCGTACAGCAGGCGGCCGGCCTCGCCAAGTTCATACTTACCCAACAGGCGGGTAACTGCTCCGGCCGTTTTGTTGAACCGGGACAGGATCCAGCGGTCAGCCAGGGTATAGTCCGGTTGAAAGTCTCCGGATTCATCACCCTGCTCCTGCAGGTTCATCAGCACAAAGCGGGCAGCATTCCAGATCTTGTTGGCAAAGTTTCTGGTGCTTTCCAGGCGCTCAAAATGAAAACGCAGGTCGTTACCGGGAGTATTGCCGGTAATGAGCATAAACCTGAGGGTATCGGCACCATACTGTTCGATCACTTCAATGGGGTCCACCCCGTTACCCAGGGACTTACTCATTTTCCGTCCCCGTTCATCCAGTACCAGGCCGTGAATAAATATTTCCCGGAAGGGTACCTCTTTTTTAAATTCCAAGGCCATAAAAATCATCCGCGCCACCCAGAAAAAAATAATGTCCCGGCCAGTTACCAGCACGGAAGTCGGGTAAAAGGTGCGCAGGTCTTCAGTATCCCGGGGCCAGCCCATGGTGGAAAAAGGCCACAACCCGGAACTGAACCAGGTATCGAGTACATCGGGGTCCTGCTCGAGCCTTGCACTGCTGCAGTTGGTGCAACGGTCAGGGGTTTCCATTGAACAAATTACCTCACCGCAATCCTGACAGTACCATACCGGGATGCGGTGTCCCCACCAGAGCTGCCGGGAAATACACCAGTCCCTGATATTTTCCAGCCAGCCCAGGTAAACCTTGGTAAAACGCGGGGGTACAAAACGAATACGGCCTTCCTCCACCGCCCGGATTGCCGGTTTAGCCAGGGGTTCCATTTTTACGAACCACTGTCTGGACACCAGGGGTTCTACCACCGTATCGCAGCGATAGCACCGGCCAACGGCATGCTGGTGCTCCTCGGTTTCCACCAAATACCCCTGCTCCATCAAGTCCTGTACCAGTATCTCCCGGCACCGGTAGCAGTCCATGCCCTGGTATTTACCGGCTTCAGCGGTCATTTTTGCATCTCTGTCAATCACCACTACCCGGGGCAGGTTGTGACGCAGTCCGATTTCAAAGTCGTTGGGGTCATGGGCGGGAGTAATTTTTACCGCACCGGACCCAAATTCCGGGTCCACATATTCATCAGCAATGACGGGGATCTCCCGTCCGACTATGGGGAGTATCACGGTTTTCCCCACTAAATCGCGGTAGCGCTCATCGTCAGGATGGACCGCCACTGCCGTATCACCCAGCATGGTCTCCGGTCGGGTGGTGGCCACCACCACGTGGCCATCACTACCTTTAACAGGATAGCGGATGTGCCAGAGACTGCCGGCGCGTTCCTGGTGCTCCACCTCAATGTCGGAAATGGTTGTGTGACACTTCGGGCACCAGTTGATAATGTAATCTCCTCTATAAATCAGCCCCTTCTCGTAAAGGCGTACAAAAACTTCCCGTACTGCCCGAGAACAGCCTTCATCCATGGTAAACCTCTCCCGGGACCAGTCGCAGGAAGCCCCCAAGGTCCGCAGTTGCCGGGTAATACGGTCACCATACCGGCGCTTCCAGTCCCACACCCGCTCAAGAAAGCCCTCTCTGCCCAAATCATATTTGGAGATACCTTCCCTGGCCAGTTGTTCTTCCACCTTTGCCTGGGTGGCAATACCGGCATGGTCAGTCCCCGGCAACCACAGGGTATTGAATCCCTGCATGCGCCGCCAGCGGGTAAGAATATCCTGGAGAGTGTTGTCCAGTGCATGCCCCAAATGTAACGAACCAGTAACATTGGGCGGCGGCATTACGATGGAAAAAGCTTCCCTGCCCTCCTCTTTTTTTGCTTCAAAATAGCCTTTTTCTTCCCAAATCCGGTACCATTTTCCCTCCACTTGCGAGGGGTCATAGGTTTTGCTTAAAATTTCTGTTGTCACGTTTTCACCATCCTTTTCCGACTTAAAGCCTGGTAGAAATTGCTTTCCGGTTAGAAAAAGCCGAAAATATTAAAAACCCTCATCATCCCTAAGGACGAAAAGGGTTCCGCGGTACCACCTTATTTCGGCATATGCCACACTCTTTACTGGTAACGGTGTCAAACCGGCTCCGCCTACTCTTGATTTCAGCGGGGCAATTCCGGGGCGACTTCACCGGTCTCAAACCGGGGAGGCTTTTCAGCCCAGGAACCTCCCTCTCTAACGGTGATAACGGGTACTACTCCCCTTCATTATTATTGTACATATTGGTTTTGACAAGATGCGTTTCCTGACGTATCTAGCTAATATCTTACTGGTATTATTGACCGCTGTCAACCTCTATATTCTCTATTTCTCTATTTATCAACCCCTGCTCAATCAGGAAGTCAAACAATAGCTTGCCGGTATTACCGGTAATTTTTAAACAGTTTTTCAGGTGTTCCCTGCTGTCGTAGGGATAAGGATTTAACGAACGGCAGCAGGTAGACCCGAACTTATCCTCAAAGACATCATGAAACCTGGCGGCAAGATCATAAATCTGATCCCGCGCCTCCAGATCAGTACCGGTACGCCCCTTGAGCGCTCCTAACACCAGTATGGAACCGGTCAGCGCCCCACAGGCACACCCGGCATGGCCAAAACCCCCGCCCAAACCGCTGGTCAGCCTGACAAAGTCCCGGTCTATATCCAGGGACAGCAGTTCATGGCAGGCTAAAAAAACGGCTTCGGCACAATTGTATCCCTCCCGGAAATAACTGCCCGCTTTATTTCGCGCCAAAGTAAGCAGTTCTTCACTCACTGAAATCCCCCCCTTGATCCACTTGAGAAGTGCAAAGTTCCCAGTCGCTTAACCGCGCATCATTCTTTCCAAAATAACATCGGAAGCATGATAAGGATCAATTTCCCGCTTGATTACCTTCTCCAGGATTTCTTCAAACTCACCGGAATCCTTAAATTCCCGGCTTATTCGCCGTTTCAAGCGCTCCAATACCACTTCCACCACCTCAGCCTTCAAGCGCTGCTGACGTTGTTCCAGCAAATGGCCCGTACTTTCCAAGTGCTCCTTATGCTGTAAAATCGCTTGATACAAATTATCCAAGCCTTTATTGTGCAGGGAAACCACCGGAATTACCGGCGGGCGCCATTCCCGTTCCCTGTCTAGATCCAGCATGGCCTCCACCTCGGAGACCGTGCGTTCCGCACCTTCCAAATCAGCCTTATTCACGGCAAAAACGTCGGCAATTTCCATGATACCTGCTTTTAACGTCTGAATAATATCGCCGGCCCCGGGCGTTAAAACAACCACCGTGGTATCCGCCGCATACATAATATCCAACTCCGATTGTCCGACCCCCACTGTTTCCACCAGTATGACATCTTTACCGGCTGCATCCAAAATTTTAATGCCTTCCTTGGTGGCCCGGGATAAACCGCCCAAACTACCCCGGGTACCCATGCTTCTGATAAACACACCTTCATCCAAAACATGATCCTGCATGCGTATTCTGTCACCCAGCAATGCCCCGCCGCTGAATGGGCTGGTAGGGTCCACCGCAATAATACCTACAGTCAACCCGTAAGACTTGCGAATATGTTCCGTCAGCCGGTCAACCAGGGAACTCTTGCCGGCACCGGGCGAACCGGTGATGCCGATAACATATGCCCTCCCGGTATGTCGGTAAAGTGCAGCCAGAAGCTCTTTTTTTTCCGGTGCCTCATTTTCAACCAAGGTTATTGCTCTGGCCAAAGCCCTGCGATTCCCCGCCAGCAATTCGTCTGCTATTTTCAATTTGCCACACTCCTTGCGACAATTTTTCCTGACCCCGCACCTGCCGGCCAGGTCAGAGTCTGGTTTATAACCCGTTCCAGGGCATAAAGAAACCCTTAAAATCCAGTTGCTGTTTGAATTTTGGTTTTTTTTTGTGTATATTCGTTTCTTCCCCATTAATCTCCTTTTTTTCAGAAATATTAATAAGGCGAATTTTTGTTTTTTTCACTGCTTAAACGGCTGCGCCGCTGTAAAAATGCAAAATTCACCCCGCACACCGCCGCCGCACCACCGATAAAAACACCCGCCAGCAGCCGGTTTGCCACTTGAGAGAGTGAGAGCAGTTGAGGAAATAAGGTTACGTTTACCAGCACCGCAGCCAAAGCCACTGCACCGCCAATCCACCCCCCGTGCTTCCACCCTTCCCACCGGGCAGCCATGCCGCCGGTAAAACCGGCAACAATCAGGGCAACAAAGAAAATCAGTTTTAAATAATTGGCAAGATAGTAGCTTTGTTGTGAGCTGAAAACCACCCAAAAAACAAGAAGACAATAACCGCTCAACAAAACCAGTACACCCCGGCAAATTCCTTTCACCAGGGCCTTGAAGTTGGTCCTTCGCATCACCATACCCCCTTACCAGGATACGGCGGCAGGATAATTTTTATGACCGTTGGCAGAAACTTATTACACTTGACAAATTAAAAACTTAAAACCTTCCTGACACCACATCACTGAAAAACCCGACTGACCCAATGTCCAAAACTTGCTGTAACCACAACATTAAGCATAATAGCAATAATTTAAGGCGCCGGCTGTCCGGGATCGTTTTCGAACTTGGGGCTATTCAGCTGCAAGCAATTCTTCCATGCCCGACAGAAGCAGTTCCCTGCCCTCGCCGGTCCGGGCGGAAAATGCGATTATTGCTTGCCCCGGCGGAAGCTGCAATTCCCTTTTTATTACCACCAGATGATGTCGGCGTCTTCCCTTACTGACCTTATCCACCTTGGTGGCAACGACGATTACGGGGAGCCGGTTGTCCACCAGCAAATTCAGCATTTGCCGATCATCCGAGGTAGGCTTATGGCGGATATCCACCAGTAAAACCACACCGCAAAGCTGCCAGCGTTTACTCAAGTAGGCTTCCATCATTTTGCCCCACTGGCATTTTACCTGCCTGGGTACCTTGGCAAAACCGTAGCCGGGCAGGTCAACTAAATGAAATTGGTCATTGACCAGAAAAAAGTTGATTGTCTGCGTCCGTCCGGGCTGCCGGCTGGTCCTAGCCAGGTTTTTGCGGCCCAGCAATTTGTTTATGAGAGATGATTTGCCTACATTGGAACGCCCGGCAACAGCCACCTCGGGCACAATGTCCCGGGGACACTGCTCCAGTTTGACGATACTTTTTATAAACTCAACTTTATTCACCTGCATCTTGAACCAGCGCCTCGGCCAGCACTTCATCCATATGTTCCACCAGGACAAAGTTTAGTTTGCGTCTCACACTGCGAGAAATTTCCTCCAGTTGGCGTTTGTTTTCCTTGGGCAGTATCACCGTTTTTATTCCCGCCCGGTGAGCAGCCAGCACCTTTTCCTTGATACCGCCTACCGGCAGCACCCGGCCGCGCAGGGTAATTTCACCGGTCATGGCCACATCCCTGCGGACTGCTTTACCGGACAGGCTGGAAGCCAAAGCGGTGGCCATGGTAATACCTGCTGAGGGGCCGTCTTTGGGAATTGCCCCTTCGGGCACGTGGATGTGAATATCGCTTTTCTCATGAAAGTCTGCCGGGATGCCTAAATCCGTCGCCTTGGAGCGTATATAGCTGAAGCTGGCCTGGGCGGACTCTTTCATCACGTCACCCAGTTTACCGGTCAGCGTCAAGCCGCCCTTTCCCTTGAGAACAGTTGCTTCCACACTGAGCACATCCCCACCCGCCTGGGTCCAGGCAAGACCGGTGGCTACCCCCACAACATCCTCTTTTTCGGCAATACCAAAGCGGTATTTGGGAATACCCAAGTATTTCTCAACGTTTGCAGCGCTGATCTGCACCCTTTCGCTTCTCCCGGCCACAATGTCACGGGCAGCTTTACGGCAAACGGTGGCTATCTGCCGCTCCAGGCTGCGCACGCCGGATTCCCGGGTGTATTCCCTGATAGTTTTGCGCAGCGCGTTTTCAGAAATGTCCAGCTGTTTATCCTTCAACCCGTGTACCTCAAGCTGCTTTTTGAGAAGGAAATGCTGGGCAATTTTCACCTTTTCATGTTCAGTATAACCGCCAATATAAATTATCTCCATCCGGTCCAACAGCGGTTGGGGGATATTGTACTGCACATTGGCAGTGGTAATAAATAAAACCTGGGAAAGATCAAAGCTGTTTTCAATATAATGGTCGCTGAATGTATGATTTTGCTCCGGATCAAGCACTTCTAACAGTGCCGCGGACGGGTCTCCCCGAAAGTCCATACTCATTTTATCAATTTCGTCCAGTAAAAAGACGGGGTTTCTGGAACCGGCCTGGCGTATTCCTTGAATAATGCGACCGGGCATGGCACCAACATAGGTACGCCGGTGGCCGCGTATCTCCGCCTCGTCACGCACCCCGCCCAGGGACATGCGGACAAACTTCCTGTTTAAAGACCTGGCAACGGATTTTGCCAGGGAGGTTTTTCCCACACCGGGAGGACCCACGAAACAGATAATGGGGCCTTTCAGTTTTTTAGCCAGCTTTCTGATGGCCAGATATTCCAAAATACGGTCCTTTGCTTCCCGCAGTCCGTAATGGTCTTCATCCAGGATTTTTTCCGCCAATTCGATATCCAGGCGATCTTTGGTCTGTTTGCTCCACGGTAAAGCCAGCAGCCAATCCAGGTAGTTTCTCACTACCGTTGCCTCGGCCACCATGGGGGGCATCTTCTCCAACCGTTCCACTTCTTTTAATGCCTTTTCTCTAACCTCCTTGGGGAAACGTGCCTTCTTGATTTGTTCCCGCAGTTCTTCCGCTTCCGCTGTCCGACCATCCTTATCGCCCAATTCCTTCTGAATTGCTTTCATCTGTTCCCGGAGATAATATTCCTTCTGAGTTTTTTCCATCTGCTTGCGCACACGCATATTTATCTTGCGTTCCAGTTCCAGAATCTCCATTTCTTTGGCCAGGAGACTGCACAGCAGTTCCAGCCGCTTGCTCACATCAACAGCTTCCAGTAACCGCTGTTTATCCGTCAACTTTAACACTAGATGAGAAGCAATCACGTCGGCCAAGTGCTCCGGCTCCTCGATGGTAATAACCGAAACCACCGTTTCCGGTGATATTTTTTTGCTCATTTTCACGTAGCGTTCAAACTTATCCACCAAACTGCGCATCAACGCTTCTGTTTCCGGATTTTTTTCGTTAGTTTCCGGCTGCACCTTAACATCTACTTTTATGTACGGGTCTTTTTCCACAAACCTTATTATTTCTGCCCTGGAGACACCTTCCACCAGCACCCGAATGGTACCTCCGGGGAGTTTTAAAAGTTGCTTTATCTCCGCAATGGTACCGGTCATATATATGTCATCTTCACCGGGTTCATCGGTCTGTGCTTCTTTCTGCATGGTAAGAAAAATCTCCCGGTCGTTGAGCATTGCTTCATCAATGGCTGCCACCGAACGGTCCCTGCCCACATCCAAATGGATAACCATGTGGGGAAATACCAAGACACCCCGCAGGGGGAGCAGTGGCAGCTGGCGCACCTTACCCCGCTGTTCCATCATCCTTCACCTCCAAAACTAATATATCTATTTTTTGTTATCAACAGTGAATATATTCTATTTCCCTGTATCTATTCTCTCTTCTCACGGCCAAATCCTGCCTTGATTTGCATACTGAGGAAACATCACCAGGGACCCCTGGTGATGTTCCTGCTTTTAGCTTGCCAGTGCAGCAAAACTCCCGGTAGACTGCTAACGACTACCGGGAGAAAAGCCTTTACAAAGCCAATTTTGCCCCTGCAAAACAGTGCTATTTAACCTTTATGCAAATACAAATAGCACTACACCAAAGGTAATGCACTGAAGACTTCCGCCTGGGAAATCTGGAATTTTTTGGGCAGCTCCTGCAATCCTCCCACCAGGGAGATTTCAATTACTTCTTCCAGGTGTTCCACCGGAACAATTTTAATACCTTCTAAATCGCAAAATATCTCCTGCCAGTTTTCTTTGGGGATCAGCACTTTTTTCGCGCCGGCCTGGCGCGCTGCTTCCACTTTGGCCACAATACCGCCCACCGGTTTTACCGCACCCCTGATGGAAACCTCACCGGTCATGGCCACGGTATTATCCACCGGCATGCCGGTAATGGCGGAGTAAACTGCTGTGGCAATGGTGACACCGGCAGAAGGGCCGTCAATGGGAACCCCGCCGGGAAAATTAATGTGAATGTCATAATCGCCGGGGTCAACCTTCAGATTGCGCCGCAGCACGGTGAGGACATTTTCTACCGAACTTTTGGCCATACTCTTACGGCGCATTTTTTTGCCGTCACGTCCACCCATTTCCTCCTCTTCCACCATGCCGGTGATAATAATATTACCATTACCGGTATCAACAGGAATAACATTGGCCTCCAGTTCCACCAGCGTACCCATATTGGGGCCGTAAACAGCCAGGCCGTTTGCCAAACCCACCTGCGGTTTCTCGGGAATCTTTTTCTCCGGCCGCGGGGTGTACTGGCCGCTGTTTACCACCCACTCAATATGACTAGGTTTAATTTCCTTATCTCCTTCATTCAGGGCCAACCCGGCGGCAATCTGGATGATATTCACCGCTTCCCTGCCGTTGGTGGCATACTTTTTCACAATCTCCAGGGCACGCTCCACTATGCCGAAGTTAATCTTGTTTGCAGCATTACGCGCGATAATACTTACTTCTTCAGGGAGCAAACCCCGGAAAAAAATCTCCAGGCAGCGAGAGCGAATTGCGGGAGGTATTTCCCCGGGCATGCGGGTGGTTGCCGCCACCATGCGGAAATCTGCCGGCAAACCGTTTTGAAAAATATCATGAATGTGCTTGGGAATGTTGGTATCCTCCGAACTGTAATAGGCGCTTTCCAGCAAGACCTTGCGGTCTTCCAAAACTTTCAGCAGCTTATTGATCTGGATAGGGTGCAGTTCGCCTATCTCATCAATAAACAGTACTCCGCCATGGGCCTTTGACACTGCTCCCGGCTTCGGCTGGGGTATACCGGCCATACCCATGGGACCTGCCCCCTGGTAAATAGGGTCGTGAACCGAACCAATCAAGGGGTCCGCAATACCCCGTTCGTCAAACCTGGCGGTAGCCCCGTCCAGTTCCACAAATTTGGCACCCGACTCAAAAGGACTGAGGTCAGACTTTTTCGCCTCTTCGAGCACCAGCCGGGCCGCCGCGGTTTTACCCACTCCCGGCGGGCCGTAAATAATTACATGCTGGGGATTGGGCCCGCAAAGTGCCGCCCGCAGTGCCTGTAAACCCTGCTTCTGGCCAATAATTTCTTCAAATTTTGTTGGACGGGTTTTTTCGGACAAGGGTTCAGACAAGGAAATTTTCCGAAGTTTCTCCAGTTTTTCCATCTCTTTCCGGGATTCTTTTTCCACAGCTACCTTATTTCCCTGCTGGCTCTTGAGCAAATTCCAAAAGTACAGTCCTATTACTATGGCAAAAAATATTTGCACAAACCCTAACAAACTACCCAGGCCCGGACCAAAATTCATCATTTACATCCAGTCCTCCTTTATGCAATCTCTCATTAGTATTTCCAGGAGAACTAGTTTTATCCAAAGAATTAGCGAGGGTAAATCAGTAACCGTGTAGCGTGCACATTACCGTTTTATCCCTGTCCAGTTTATAATAGGCGCCGGCAACGGTGCACCGGGGGATTCGCT
Source organism: uncultured Thermoanaerobacteraceae bacterium (assembly GCA_964529795.1). Taxonomy (GTDB): domain Bacteria; phylum Bacillota; class JADQBR01; order JADQBR01; family JADQBR01; genus CAZGXM01. The sequence continues at coordinate 15,536 of CAZGXM010000009.1, read as the reverse complement.
TATAATACTCAGGTACCAGCTGCGCCAGAGAATCAGGGTACCGGTTTTTTCCCAACCGGTAGAGTTCGACAGTTTCCTGAACCTGCCGTAATTGATACTTGCAAATCACCGCATGCACCCTGTCCAAATTTACCGTTTTCGGTAATGCAACCGCCCCCAAAGCGCCCACCAGGGTCAGCACCATCACCAGTTCAACCATGGTATAGCCCCTGTTACCCGGCATGTCCGACACCTCCCGGTATAATCTATGCTGCCGGCTGTCAAAGTATGCCCGGCGAAGCAAAGATATGGATTCGGAAGGTATGCGGTAACCGGTGTTAACACCGGCGTGCAGGTTAATTTCCGATAAAAAATAACCACGTAGTTTCTAACCACGCGGCCTGCGGCAATTGTTATGCTGTTTCTTCCTTTTTCTTTTTATCCGCTGTAAACAACAGAGGCTCTTCGTTACTTTCAATAACCCCTTTGGCGATTACACACTTGGCTATATCGGCCCGGGAAGGAATATCATACATCACATCCAGCATAATATCCTCCAAGATAGCCCGCAAACCCCGGGCACCGGTATCCCGTTTGATAGCTTTCCGGGCAATGGCAACCAGAGCATCTTCCTTAAACTCCAGCGCAACCCCATCCATCTCAAACAACTTTTGATATTGCTTAACCAGTGCATTTCGCGGTTCGGTAAGAATACGTACCAGTGCTTCCTCGTCCAGGGCATCCAGGGTAACGATAACCGGTAATCTTCCCACGAATTCAGGAATCAGACCGTACTTAAGCAAGTCACCGGGAATAATTTGTCTCAATATCTCGCCTATTTCCATTTCCTGCTTACCCTTGATGTCAGCCCCAAAGCCCATGGTTTTCTTGCCAATGCGGTTATGGATTATTTTCTCAATACCGTCAAAGGCACCACCGCAAATAAAGAGAATATTGGTGGTATCCAACTGGATGAACTCCTGATGCGGGTGCTTACGACCACCTTGAGGCGGTACGCTGGCGACAGTCCCCTCCAGTATTTTCAACAAGGCCTGCTGCACGCCTTCACCGGATACATCGCGGGTTATGGACGGGTTTTCTGACTTACGGGCAATCTTATCAATTTCATCAATATAAACGATACCCTTCTCTGCCTTTTCCACATCATAATCCGCCGCTTGTATTAATTTCAGGAGAATGTTTTCCACATCCTCACCCACGTACCCTGCTTCGGTCAGCGATGTGGCATCAGCAATGGCAAAAGGTACGTTAAGAATACGTGCCAGAGTCTGAGCTAGTAAAGTTTTACCGCTCCCGGTAGGTCCGAGCATGACGATGTTACTCTTTTGCAGTTCCACATCGTCAATCTTCATACCCATGTTGATGCGTTTGTAGTGATTGTATACCGCAACAGAGAGAGATTTTTTTGCTTCTTCCTGGCCGATGACATACTGGTCGAGAATCTCGCAAATTTCCTTGGGCTTGGGTATATCTCCCATATCCAAGCCCAGGTCTTCACTGAGCTCTTCTTCAATTATTTCGTTGCACAGTTCAATGCACTCATCACAAATATACACACCAGGACCGGCAACTAATTTTTTAACTTGGTCTTGTAGTTTCCCACAAAAAGAACACTTTAGTTGCCCTTTGTCGTCAGTGTACTTATACATTATTTCACCCCGCTGTTAATTATTTGGCAGGCGTCTTGGTGATAACCTCGTCGACAAGACCGTATTTTTTTGCCTCTTCGGCAGTAAAAAAATGGTCCCGATCCGTATCCTTTTCAATCTGCTTTAAGGGTTTACCGGTAATGTCTGCTAAAATACTGTTCAATTTATCCTTTATGCTTAAAATGCGTCTGGTATGAATTTCAATATCCACTGCCTGCCCCTGGGTGCCACCCATTGGTTGGTGAATCATTACTTCGCTGTTTGGCAGCGCAAAGCGCTTGCCCTTAGCCCCTGCAGCAAGGAGAAACGCCCCCATGCTGGCTGCCAAACCCACACAAATTGTTGATACGTCGGATTTAATATACTGCATGGTATCGTAAACTGCCATTCCCGCAGTAATGGAACCGCCGGGACTGTTTATATACAGGTGGATATCCTTATCCGGGTCTTCCGCTTCCAAAAACAGCAACTGAGCAATTACCAAATTTGCAACATTATCATCAATAGCACTGCCCAAAAATATAATCCGGTCTTTTAACAGCCGGGAATATATATCATAGGCCCTTTCTCCCCGGTTGGTCTGTTCAACTACCATTGGAACCAAAGTAGACATTTTCTCCACACCCCTTTTCTACATTCCTATTCTGCTTTTTCTTTCTCGCCAGAATTTTCCCCAGCTGTCTCTCCCTCCTCAGGAGGAACCGCCACTGCATTATCCACTAAAAAATCTGCTGCCTTATCTAACATTATACCATACTTCAGCGAATCTAAACTATCCTGGGCTGCCATAATTGCTCTTAGAGATTTTACGTTTTGCTTATACATTTTTGCCATTTTTTCAATTTGAGAATCCATATCTTCCTCAGTAACATCCAGCTTTTCCGCTTTAGCAATTGCCTCAAGCACCAAATCACTCTTGACACTTTTTTCCGCTTCCGGCCGATACAGCTTCTTAAATTCTTTCCATGAAGACTGGGTATATTCCAAATACTGTTCCATGGTCATTCCCTGCTGCTCAAGGCGCTTCGAAAAATTATCCAGCATGACTTCCAACCGCTTGTTGATAAGTTTTTCCGGAATGTCCACTTCTGCCGCATCCACCGCCTTATCGAGCACCCGGTTGCGAAACTCCCTTTGACTCTGCTCTTCAGCGGTTGTTTCCAGTCTCTTTCTAATACCCTTTTTCAATTCCTCCAGGGTTTCAAACTCGCTGACATCTTTTGCAAACTCATCGTCAATGGGAGCAAGTTCCCTGCGCTTAATTTCCTTGACCTGTACCTTAAAGACGGCTTCTTTTTTAGCCAAATTTTCTACCTGATAGTCTTCGGGGAAAGTCACCTTTACCTCTTTTTCTTCCCCGGCTTTGCTACCTACCAACTGGTCTTCAAATCCCGGGATAAAGCTGCCTGACCCCAGCACCAGCGGGTATTCCTCGCCTTTACTCCCTTCAAAAGGCTCCCCATCCAAAAAACATTCAAAATTAATAATGACCGTATCATTTTTCCGGGCCGGCTCACCTTCATCCAGGACTACCAGCTTAGCGTACCGCTCTTGTAGCATTTTTAAATACCGCTCCACGTCATCTTCAGTAACTTCTTTTTTGTCCTTTGGTACCTTCAAACCCTTGTATTCACCCAAGTTTACCTCAGGCTTGACCTCTACGGTGGCCTTAAAAATTAAAGGTTTACCATCTTCCAGCTGGACCATTTCAATGTCCGGTTGGTCAATTGGTTCAATTGCTGTTTCCTCAACGGCTTCACTATATGCATTAGGAACAACATTCTCAACTGCTTCCTCCAGAAGAGGCTCTGTTCCTATGTGATTTTCCAAGATTTTTCTGGGTGCCTTGCCTTTGCGGAAACCGGGAATATTGACTTGCTTGACTATTTTTGTATAAGCCTTTTGCAAAGCCAATGACATAACCTCAGTCTCAACTTCCACCGCCAGTGTCACCCGATTCTTCTCTATCTTCTCCACGCTTGCTTTCATTTATGCTCCCCCTTATTTATAAATCTTTACTAGTCTATAACTAGCTTCATTGCCGTTATTATAGCCTATGAAGTAGTCAGTCATAAGTACCATTCTGTAAAAAATCAAGTTTTCCTGCATTTTAAAAGAAAACCCCGGTGGGCATTTCAGTACCCTGTCGCCGAGGTTTTTTCTTAAATTCACTACTAATGCAGAAACGGCGAATCTCGTCATTTGCCCAAAACAACATCAAATACAAATATATGTATGTACTCCCTTCTATTTGATTATATATGTAATCTTTTAAAATATTGGAGCGGGTGAAGGGATTCGAACCCTCGACTTCGACCTTGGCAAGGTCGCACTCTACCACTGAGTTACACCCGCGCACCTGGTGCGGGAGAAGGGACTTGAACCCCCACGGTGTTAACCGCCAGATCCTAAGTCTGGTGCGTCTGCCAATTCCGCCACTCCCGCGAAATACTTATTATGGGAGGAGAAAAACTCCTCCCATTGCTTGGTGAGCCATCCAGGACTCGAACCTGGGACACCCTGATTAAAAGTCAGGTGCTCTTCCGACTGAGCTAATGGCTCTTAATGGCTGGGGCGGCAGGATTCGAACCTGCGAATGGCGGATCCAAAGTCCGCTGCCTTACCGCTTGGCTACGCCCCAACAGCAATCAATTGTCAACAACAATTTTATGGGGTGGATGATGGGACTCGAACCCACGACCTCCAGGGCCACAACCTGGCGCTCTAACCGGCTGAGCTACACCCACCACGTGTTCAAGATGCAAGAGACAAGATGCAGGAAACAGGATTTAGCGTTGCAATTGGCCCAAGGCCAATTGCTTCATCTCTTCTTGCCTCTTGCCTCTGGCTTCTTGCTTCTTGTACATGGCACGCCTGGCAGGATTCGAACCTGCGGCCCACGGATTAGAAGTCCGTTGCTCTATCCAGCTGAGCTACAGGCGCACATAACTGGAGCGGGTGAAGGGAATCGAACCCTCGCGACTGGCTTGGAAGGCCAGGGCTCTACCACTGAGCTACACCCGCAGGCTTAAAACCGACAAGCTACAATATAGCACAAAAACATATGCCAGTCAAAAGAAATTATTGGTATGCCGAAAATAAAAAACCATCTCAGGCCGGCTGAGAATATTCCGGCAAATTTTGCAATCAATAGTATAACATATCCTACCCATCTGCACAAATATTTATTTTTCCAATGAAAAAATTTCCCCCTGGATCTGTTTATCGCTTACATTTAAAATACCAAAGGTTTTTTTACCCGTTCCCCGGGGTAAACTGACACTGCCGGGATTAAACAGCAAGACCTTTCCCCAATACTCCATACAGGGAACATGACTATGTCCGAACACCACCGCATCATATTCCTTTTCTTCGGCAAGATACCCCAGCCTTCCCAATCCAGACTTTACTCCCAAATTATGACCGTGAGTTAAGAGAATTTTCTTCCCGCCAATGGCGATAACTTCTTCCAGGGGACCGGCTGTAAAATCACAGTTGCCTATTACGGATATCACCGGAACCCGGACTTCATTTTCCAGGTATTTTGCATCGGTGTACAGGTCACCTGCATGCAACAGCATATCCACTTCTCCCATGTGCTCCACAGCCCGCTCAAGCGAAGCAAGATCTCTATGGCTGTCACTGATAACACCCAAACGCATTATTAACACTTCCCTTTAGCCAACAACCGTTTCAAAATGATACTTCCCTGGATAAAAGCTTTGGCGCGGTGGCTGATTTTATTTTTTGTTTCAATATCCAGTTGCCCAAAGCTCTTCCCCATGGGCGGGTAATAAAAAAGCGGGTCGTAACCAAAACCTTCATTGCCACGCAAATCCTCCAGTATATAGCCCTCACAACTACCGAGTACCACGTGCTCCTCACCAGCAGGAGTGACAATAGCCAGGGCGCAAACAAACCGGGCAGTGCGCTGTTCCCAGGGGACACCGCGAAGCAGGTGCAGTAATTTTTCATTATTGCGCCCGTCACTGTACGGCTTGCCGGCAAATCTGGCGGAATATATTCCGGGAGCACCGCTTAAATAATCCACCTGCAGTCCGGAATCATCAGCAACTGCAATCAGCCCGGTGTACCGCGCCATGTCCCGGGCTTTTTTTAAAGCATTTTCCTCAAAAGTTTTGCCGTTTTCCTCCACCAGCGGGTGGTCGGGGAAATCCGCCAGGGAAAGCACTTCAACTTCGCCCACAAGCTGGGAAAATTCTTTTAGTTTACCACGATTACCCGTAGCCAACACTATTTTCATCAGACTTCAATAACCCCGATTCTGTCAGCCAGGCTGCCCAAAGCATCCCGCTGGGCATGGATTAATGTTTCTATTCCTTTTTTGCCTAACTGTATCATTTTTTGCAACTGTGACTCGCTAAAAGGATAACCCTCGGCAGTCCCCTGCACTTCAACAAATCTACCTTCACCGGTCATCACCAGATTCATATCCACCTGGGCCCGGGAATCTTCAGAAAAGTCCAGGTCCAACACCACTCGACCATCCACTATCCCTACACTGGTGGCAGCAATAAAATCAGCCACCGGCAGTTCTTTCAACTGGTTTTCTTCTTTCAATTTTGCCAGTGCATCTACCAGGGCAACAAAAGCACCGGTAATGCTGGCAGTACGCGTGCCGCCGTCGGCCTGAATAACGTCGCAGTCAAGCCAGATGGTCCTTTCCCCCAGTTTCTCCAGCATCACCACTGAACGCAGGCTACGCCCAATCAGCCTCTGTATTTCCTGGGTCCGGCCGCTGACTTTACCTTTTGCAGCCTCCCGCACACTGCGCACCGCTGTGGCCCGGGGTAGCATGGAATATTCTGCGGTAACCCATCCCTTACCCTCGCCCTGCAAAAAAGGCGGTACCTTGTTTTCCACCGATGCCGTACAAATCACTTTGGTATCTCCCGTTTCCATCAATACCGAACCTTCTGCATATTTGGTGAAGTTCCGGGTGATTTTAAAATGTCTTAACTGCTCCGCCCCTCTTCCACCTGATCTATTCATTAAACCTTTCCTCCCTCACAAGTTTATTGTCTCCGCCAGGCAGGTTTTGCGTTTTCTTAGTATTTGATAGTCAAGTCCCTCCACGGCCATTTCCACACCGTGGTAATATTCTCCTGCTTCCCGGCGAAGAAGTGGCAATTTGTATTCAGGCCAAAAATGCGTCAACAGCAGCCTTTTTACCGCCGCTGCTTTTGCCAGCCTCCCGGGCGCGGGGATACGGTGCTCAGAGCAGCCCAAAACCATCATTTTTACTGTTTATCACGTCCATAAACGCAGCAGCCGATGGCACCGTTAAGCTGTGGTGCTCCTGGCACCACCACCTTCACCGAAAGCTCCTGCCGGATAATTTCCCTCAGCGCCTGGTTCTTGGCCACGCCACCGGTAAAAATCACCGGCTCGCTGAGTAGCCGGGATAACATCGGCCTTAGCCGTTTAAATATTGTATAATTGACACCCGCGGCTAGGCGCGCAATATCATACCCTTCAATAATCTTACCGATCAGTTCACTTTCTCCAAATACGGCACAGGTAGAGGAAAGGTCAACGGGATCCCGGTAATGACAGCTAAGTTCATCCAGGCTGATCCCCAGCACTGCCGCCATATTTTCCAGGTAACGGCCGGAACTGGCTGCACACTTGTCGTTGGTACTGAAATCCGTCATTTTTCCATTAACTACCTTGATTATCTTGCTGTCCTGCCCTCCCAAATCCAGAAGAGTAAAAGTAACTTCGCCAGTTTGAAACCCGGCCCCCAGGAGATGGGCTTTTAACTCCGGAATGACTTCACCGCCGGCAACAGCAACGGTCAGGCGCCCGTAGCCGGTGGAGACGACTGTATCCGCAGCAGGTAGGCCCAATCCCTGAAAATCAATGACCAGCTGCCGGTGCTTCTTGCTACCGTAGTTCCGGTAAAAGTCCATGGTATCGTAGATGTTTGCCTGGCATATCTTGCCGTCACTGTCCAGCAGCGCCACCTTGACATTGCGGCTGCCCAAATCTATTCCGCAGATCATCACCTGTCACCTCAACATTTCCACAAAGGCATCAATGCGCATTTTACTGCGAGCATCCAGTTTGCCAGGATTATCTCCCTCCACTGTAAGAATCGGTACCGGAACCTGTTGACGGATAATTAAATCCTGTATTTGACGGAAACAAAAGCTTTGCGTGTAATGAATTATGCCGTCAATTCCCCGACGACTCACCTGTTCGTTGATATCCTTAATCCGCTGTTCCACATGATATGGATACGTATATGTGAGATATTGCTCCACCAAATCATCACATTTAAAAGGCATGGAGAACTGCCTTTGTATTTCGTTGAATACCACCCGGGCACCGATACTTTCCAAGTAATCATAGAGATCCGTAATAATGGGCGGTACCCCGATAAATCCCAGTCTTAATTCTCCGGACCCGGGTTTTCTCCCCTTTGCCTCCGCAAGAAATTCTTCTGCCTTTTCTTGAAAAACTTGATAGTCCCCCTCAAAATCGCTGCAGCTCACCTGGTAAAGATGATTTTCAAAACCGGAGACCTTATTTTCCTCCCAGGTAAGGCGATCAATTTCCCAAACCAGTTCACGCACCCGGTCCAAATCTTCTTTCATCCGCTTTACACGCGACCAGTCCACTTGAAAATAACACATTAACTTTTCCACCTGCATATGTAACAACCGGTAATCCCGGTCAAAGGGAAAAGAAAATGGTATGGTATGGATTCCTTCCATCTCCAAAGTTTCCATCAAGGCATGAGTATTGGTACAGTCACCCTGGGCTACGGCAATTACTTCCTTGATGTCCTTATTTTCCAAAACCGTGGCATACAGCCCTTTAATCCACCCACAGACATTACGTGGGTACCCCGCTGTTTCCGCCACTTCCACCAGGCGTCTGGCCTCTTGATGGGCGACAAAAATATTGTTCAAATCGACCGGAACCGCCCCGGCGGCAAAAATTACTTCCACCGGAATGGTAGTGGTAATACCCACCCTTCTCATTTGCAAACAACTCCTACTGTGGTTTACCCAATAACATGCCCTTGCTGATGGCATGGATGTCATCTAACACCATTTGGAAGGAAGGTTCTCGCCCCTCTGTCTCTCCCCTGCGGGCCATTTTTTCCTGGTGAAACTCCTTCAGGTCCTTATCAAAAGGTAGTTTCCCCGTATCCAGAAAGCGAACGGCACCATTTAAATCCCTGGCCGGTAACACCCGGCCGGCATTGTATTTACTGGGCGCAAAAGGCACGTCCAAAATACCCTCCTTGAATGCTTTCAGCGTACCTGCCGCCACATCACCGTCAGCAATATCAATAACCGCATCCAAAATCTTTTCCGTCTCCGTCATGATAACAGACTTCTCTGCTTCCAAAACCCGGTTGTCCGGCAGCAGCTGTTGAGATGCCATCTTGATCACCTGTAGGGTAGTCTTTAAGCCGGCAGCAATAGTTTCTTTGGTAGGGTGCCCCAATGCCTCGTGCGGTGTTTTGACCAGCACTTTGTTTGCGCCGGCCAGGACCGCAGTGGCTGCAGCCCAGCCGATCAAACCGTAAGCCCGGTGCTCGTCCTGGGGAAAGCCACCCATCCACTGGTGAAAAGCCGTGGTTAATGCAACCTGGTTCAAGTCAAACTTTTGCAGATATTTTTTGGCCAGGACCGGTAAAGTATGTATGGCGGCCACATCCTGAATAAGATTGCCGCACTGCCCGTAACTAAGGGTAACGCTGGCCACTCCTTGAAACGCAGCCAGCAGCGTTTCCAAAATGCAAATGGCATGACTGATACAAGGCGGCACCAGCGCCCCGGTCATAGCCCCAAAAGGTTCCCGGTTAATGGTAATCCCGTTCTCCCCGTACCATCCCAAAAGATAGTCCACATACTGCCAGTGCCGCAGTGACAGTTCCGGGTCATAATCTCTCAAGTAAGGGATGTTGGTGCTGATACCCCCGCCTTCCACCGAAGACATTCCCCCAGCCACGGCAACTTCCGCCAGCAGCCGGGCGTCTACAGCCGCATGACGCAGCTGTACCGGGTTGCCGGTACTTCTTACCAACTGCCGGCAGCCGTCCACACCATGATTAACCACCGGGAAACCGGCCAAAGTTTCCTTTCCCGTAATACGGCATTTCTCCAATTCCCGGGTCACCGCTTTATAACGCTGCTGCCGGGTAAGACCGTCAACAGTTACCGTCAGTAAATCCGCCTCTCCCTCATCAGCTAAATATTTAATCAGTTCTAATTGCTGCTCCAGCAGGGCCCGTCCACCCCGGGGCTGTATCAATGTTCTGGAAGTATTGTGCAGTAAATAATAGTGTAAATTTTGCTCGGCAGGCAAGCCTTTGTGAAAGGCAACCGCTTCAGAGAGCTGTACCTCCTGGCCGGTGGGCCATTGGCCAAGCACCTGTCGCCTTTCGTTATGGAATTTATCTTTGCACCATTTTTCATGGCTTAACATTATTCTTCACCCCAGTCCAAATCCACCTTATCCACGGCGGGTATGCTGTTACCGGCCATCAACCGGTTTCCCACCCGGTAAAATACTTCCGGATCCCCGCTGACCACGTAACGGTGCGCCAAAGTTTTCATTGCCTGCCCGGGAAGGCTGCATATAACTTCTTTTAACTGGCGTACCGTTTCCCTGGCCGGGTCAACAAATTTTACCCCATCACCCAACACTTTCTTTAAAGTAGTCACCAAAAAAGGATAATGGGTACACCCCAATATCAATGTATCTATCCCCACTTTTATTAGAGGTTCCAAGTACTTTTCCGCCGCTTCAACCGCCTCGGGGGAAGCCACCTTTCCCCCTTCCACCAAAGGAACGAATAATGGACATGCCTGCCCAACCGCCAGCACTTCCGGGGCAATTTGTGCCATGACTTTTTTGTGGGCACCGCTGTTGATAGTGGCTTCCGTGGCAATTACGCCTATCCGAAAGTTCTCAGTCTGCTGCAAGGCAGTTTTCACACCTGGTTCAATCACGCCGATAATGGGAGTAGAATATTTTTCTTTTAAAAACTCCAGCGCCACAGCGGAGGTGCTGTTGCATGCGTCCACAATTACCTGCGCACCCTGCCCAATAAGAAACTGGCAAATTTTATCAGCAAAATGGATTAGTTCCTCCCGGCTGCGGGAACCATAGGGCAAATGTGCAGTGTCCCCGAAATAGATAATTTTCCCTTCGGGTATTTGCCGGAATATTTCCCGGGCAACAGTCAGGCCACCCACCCCGGAATCAAAAACCCCAATGGCGATAGAGTAATCCAATATTTATCACTCCCGCTGATTTTAAAATAGTATAAACACCCTTAATAGAACTATACTGGCTACACTGCCCATTTATTAGGTCATCCGTACCCAAACGTTTTCTGCATCTAAAATTACTATATGAAGTTTACGCAAAAAAATTGCTCCTTCCCTTCGCGATTAAACAACCCCCCTTTGGTAGAGCAGGTAGCAAAACTGGTCCACTACGTACTTTAAAGCCAAATATAAACCATTACTTCAAAAAAGCCAATAAGGGCAGCAAAAAACAGCAGCCCGCGTACAACTAACAGAGTTCTGACCGCAAACAGCAAAACGCCCACAACTCGAGCACTTGCAAAAGCAGTTCCTCCCGATTGCTGCCTGCTTCCCATTGTATCAACGGCACCTTTCAGTGTCAACTTGCCCAAAAGAAAGTAGGCCGAGCCAATTGGCACAGCCTAGTCGTTATCCAGTAAAAACCGCTCTATGCCCCGGGCAATGCCCCGGGCAACTTTTGTCTGAAAGTCCGGATCCCTCAGCTTCATTTCTTCCTCGGGGTTGGAGATGAATGCCGTCTCCACCAGTACCGAGGGTACCCTGGTATTACGTAAAACGGAGAAGTTTTCCTCCCGCACACCCAGATCGTCTGTACCCGCCGCATTTATCAATTCATCCTGTATCAAGCCCGCCAGGCGCCGGCGCTGACTGTGCTGCTCTGACAGGTCTGACCAGGATGGTGCGTGAAAATATGTAGCCGAACCTTTTAACCACCGGCTTGGCGAACTGTTGGCATGGATGCTGACAAATACATCGGCATTAAGATTATTGGCAATTTCCGCCCTTGCCGGCAAGCTGATATTTGCTTCCCCCTGCCTGGTGAGAACTATATCAGCGCCGGCCCGTTCCAGCATGGCTGCCAGTTTCTTGGCAATGGAAAGGACCACAGTCCTTTCATGAGTACCATTTAAACCTATGGCACCGGGATCCGGTTCACCCCAGGCAGTAGACCTCCCGTGGCCGGGATCAATCACAACAATTTTCCCTGCCAAATTCAGCGGGGAAATTGTCAGTAAAATCTTCTTCTTAGTATTGTCTTGGCGGATTTGGTATTTAACATGTCCTTTTAAATCCAGTACCACCCGTGCCGTATCCGCTTCAAACTGACCCAGGCGGATACGTTTTACCATGTCATTGCGCATGGAAATTTCCCTGGCGACTGTTGCTGATAATTTCTGTCCGGGCAGATCTATCACAATCCGCCGCGGCGATTCCAAACGGAGCACGTTATACTGCAGCGGCGATGTCGATTGAATTGTCACCAACGTTTCATCCCTGACCACACTTGCGGTTATGTCATACACCCGGTTGGCTTCTGCAGGTATGTCAAGCTTGCTTTTCTTACTATCCGCATACCCCTGTTTGTTATCTGCTCCGGAACGGTCGCTATCCCCCCGGCTACTGAGCAAACGCCGCCGCAGCCAGCCGCTGGTACCGTCAGCCAGCTGCACCTCGTACCAGTCGGTAGAACTGGCTAATAGTTCTACACGCTCGCCTTCAGCCAGAGATTTTATCTTGGGAAAGTCGGTACCGGGGCCGGTATGTACCCAAATCTGACCACTAAGAACAATAAAGTTATTGCTGCCGCGGTTTTTATTTTCTTCATTTTCCTCTTTTTCTCCCAAATCCTTTTCACCGGAATCCGTATCGTTGCTTCCACTTTCCACCGCTTCGCCAGTTTCCAGCGGTAAACCAGCCTTAAAAACAGTCTTTGCCAACCAACCTGCCAGCCAGCCGGCGCTGTTATCCGCCAGTTGAATCTGCAGCCAGTCATTCTCCTTTTTTAAAACCGGGTATTCCTGTCCAGCCTCCACCTGAGTAATACGGCTGTAGGTAAGGCCGGGCCCCGTACGCACATTAACAACGCTACCGGTAATAACAGCAATTTCTACTTGTTTTTCAACGGGGAAACTGCCTACCTGGCTGATAATAGTTTGGTCCGTACCGGGGCCGGAACGCACATTAACATATTCCCCGGTTATAATCACCACACCCGGGGCCTTATCTACCGCCTCACCGGTACTATCATTCTCCGTGCTTTGCTCCGGAGGTAGGGCTTTTTCGGTCAACCACCCGGCCAGCCAGCCGTGGCGGTCTCCGTCCAATTGAACTTCCAGCCATTCCCCCCGTCTGCCAATGACCTGAAAGATTTTCCCAGCGGAAACCTGCTGCACCACCTCAAAATCCGTAGTGGGTCCGCTGCGCACATTTACCACGCTGCCGGTTACCTTGACCCATTCTTGGACCTTTTCACCCGCCGTCGTCTCCACTTCTACCAAATCTTTGGCAACCCAGCCCACGCGGTTTCCAGCAAAACGCACCTTATACCAACCGCCGGTCTCTGACAGTATTTCCAAACGATAACCCCGGGTCACAACCCCTGCTTTAAGGTTGTCCACCCCCGGCCCGCTACGCACGTTGACCACACTGCCAGTCACCACTGCTTCCTGAGCAAAAGCTACCGGAGAAAGTAGTATATATATAATAGTAATTGTGAAGGTGAGTACCAGCAATTTTAGCATTTTTTCCACAAAAAACGACCCCCGGGAAGGACTTTGTCTATTAACTGCTATATTTCTTCTCTGGGGTCGAATTTCCTGCAAAAGAAAGATAAAGAAAGCAAGGAAAAATCAACCAAAAAACCGGGAAACTGTCCCCGGTACGATTAGGCAATATGAGGCCGGTGGTACCACACGTCACCGGCCTTTCAACGATTTTACGCGATTTTTTTGAAATCTCCTATTCCGTAATGATACTGCTGTCCCTGGCCAGCGCCTGGGATACATCCACATGGCCGGCAATGGTATCCACATATTGGCCGCCAACCAGGATCTGCACTTCCTTTACCGTAGGAAACTGGGTAAGCGTGTTTACAATGGAATAAACCGTCAGTGTTTCTTCGGTACTACCACCCAGGTGGTTATCCACCAGTTCTTTGCTGAAGTCGACTATACACAGGCCGTTTTCTTTGATATTGATATCCTTTAATATGGTCCCTTCAGGCATGGTGGGAGTTAACCGGGACTCCGCAGCAGGGCCTGCAATCAGTTCATTGATGGTTGCCCTGGCGATTCCCACCACCTTGGGAATTGTCCTCTGCTCCTCCACCAGGCCGGTACCGTCAGGGTTGGCAAAAAACAAAGTCACAGTGGTAGTTTCATCCACATTTTCAATTTCGTCTACCGGCGCCTGGGTCTCCTGCGGTGGTTCAACCGTTTCATTCACGTTGGCAGGAGCCTCTTCTCTAAAGGATAATATGCGGTCTATAATACCACACCCGGAAGCGGTAATCACAAAAACCGCCAACAAAACCAATAAAAATATTTTCTTTTTTTTCATGTTGAAAAGAGTAAGCATTATTGATCCTCCCCCTTTGTCAGATGTTCGAGCTTAGATGTTCGAAGTTCGATTTGTTGCACAGTGAACATCGCATTCGCACATCACCTGAATTCTTTGTAATAAATCTTATAAAGACAAGTTTAAAATTATTACTCTTTTTCAAGGGGAATTTTAAAAATTGTGGTAGGGGAAGGCTTGTTTCACCAGGATTAAATATATAATTATACCTAATACGGCGGTAATCTTGGTCGGAAATCTATCAGTGGGGAAAATTTTTGGGCGGATGGTTGAATTTTTCGGGTGAACGGAAAAAGTGTCCTGAAAAAAGCAGGAATTTTATATTAATTGTCAAATAATTTTAAATATTACCCCTAAAAAAAAAGGAGAAGGTTCATGGATAAGTTAAGGGTTTTAATTGTGGATGATGAATACCCTGCACGGAAAGAACTCCGTTTTTACCTGGAAAAATACGATAACCTGCAGGTAGTGGGCGAAGCAATCAACGTCCGGGAGGCCATGGAACTGATTAAAGCCTTGGACTACACCATTTTATTTTTAGACATTAATATGCCCGGCAGCAGCGGTTTGGATTTGGGCAAGGCCTTGCAAAATGAGACAAAGTCTCCCTATATAATCTTTATCACTGCCCACGAAGAATTTGCCCTGGACGCGTTTAAAGTGGATGCGGTGGACTATATCCTCAAGCCCATAGATCCCCAGCGTCTTGACAAGGCACTGCAAAAAATTTTTCAGCTGGTAAAAACAAGCACCCCAAAACAGGAAGACAAACCAAAAGAAAAGAAAGTGCTGGGGCTCATTCCCGTGGACTACAAAGGCAAAACCATTCTCATCGAAGAAGAAAATATCTTTTTTATCTATGCCAGCAATGATTACACCTATATTAAGACAGCTCACGAAAAATACCTCACTCGTTTTACCTTAAAGGAATTGGAACAGCGCCTCAACCCGAATCTGTTTTACCGCTGTCACCGCTCTTACCTGGTCAACATCAAAAAAGCCCGTGAAGTTATTCCTCTTTATAACGGCACCTTGATTCTTACTGTTGATGATGATCTAAAAAGCGAAGTGCCGGTAAGCCGCTCCCAGACTAAAAAAATTCGTCAATTACTTGGCCTTTGAATATATGGAAAAGCAGCCGTCTGGCCGGCTGCTTTGTTTTTTTATTCAAACCTTATTTTTCAGTTCCACCAACGCCCGGTCAAGGGCCTCAAAG
>CAZGXM010000008.1:0-53891 GCA_964529795.1 uncultured Thermoanaerobacteraceae bacterium | reverse complement strand
GAAAAGGCATTTTCCGGTAAAAATGTAGCCAAGGCTGTAGAAATTTTGAAGGAATACGGAGTTATTGAGAAAAAAAAAGAATTTCGACTGGCCGGTTTCCGGCGGGAAATGTATGCTGCTGTTGCCAGGGTTGAAGGGCCGGAATTTGAGGCGCTACTGCAGGAATTGGCACGGAAAGCGCCAAAACAGGGAAAACTGCTGTCGTTTTTGATTAAGCACCAAAAAGTACCGGTTACCCAACTGCTCAAAGAATGTGGCGCTTCCCGGAGTTCGTTGGATGGACTGGTCAACAAGGGCTTGGTCAGGCTGGAGGAGCAGACTGTTGCTTCCAGGGTGCAGCGGCAGGGAGAAGATCGCGACAGCATCCCCGGTTTGACCGCGGAACAGGGGCGTGTTTACCGTAATTTGGCCGCCGCTTTGGAAAAAAGAAAGTTCAAACCGTTTTTACTTCATGGTGTCACCGGCAGTGGCAAGACAGAAATTTATTTACGGGCTGTGGAAACGGCCCTCCGCCAGGGACGTGAGGCGGTAATACTGGTGCCGGAGATAGCTTTGGCACCGCAGATGGTAAGTTGTTTTACCGGTCGGTTTGGGGAACAGGTGGCGGTTATTCACAGCGCATTATCCCGGGGGGAGCGTCTGCAGGAGTGGATGAGAGTTTACCGCGGCCAGGCCAAAGTGGTGTTGGGGGCACGTTCGGCAATTTTCGCGCCGTTAAGGAATATAGGCATCATTATTATTGATGAGGAACACGAAGCCAGTTATAAACAGGACCAGGTCCCCAAGTACCATGCCCGGGAAGTGGCGGAAATGAGAGCACGCCAGCATCATGCCGTACTCATCCTGGGTAGTGCCACACCGGCTTTGGAAAGCTACTTAAAAGCGCAGCAGCGGCAGTACCAGTTACTGACCATGGACAAGCGGGTAACCAGCAAACCCTTGCCTGCAGTGGCGGTGATTGATATGCGGCAGGAGAGGCGGCAGGGTAACCTCGGGATATTCAGTACGGCATTGTACCAGTCGCTGGAAAGTTGTATCCATAGGGGTGAACAAGCCATTTTGTTTCTCAACCGCCGGGGTTTTGCCAGCTTTCTTATCTGCCAAAAATGTGGTTTTACTATTCGCTGCCCTCACTGCGATATTGCTTTGACCCACCATCATGCCGCTGGCGACAAACTGATGTGTCATTACTGTGGTTACCAGCAGCAGGTAGTCTCCCGGTGTCCGCGCTGCGGCAGTATCAACGTGGAAGGTGTGGGTTGCGGCACTCAACAGGTAGAAAAGGAAGTACACCGGCATTTCCCCGGGGTACCGGTAATACGTATGGATATTGACAATACCCGCAGGAAGGGAGCGCATCGTCGCCTCTTGGAGGAATTTCGCTGCGGCAAGGGCCGGGTGCTGATAGGAACACAGATGGTGGCCAAGGGGCTGGACTTTCCCAATGTTACGCTGGTGGGAGTGATTTCTGCGGATACAGGGATAAATTTACCGGACTTTCGTGCCTGGGAAAGAACGTTTCAACTGCTTACTCAGGTGGCGGGCAGAGCAGGAAGGGGGGAGCGTCCGGGACGGGTAGTGGTGCAAACTTACGACCCGGACAACCCTGCAGTACAAAAAGCCAGGACTCACGACTACCTGGGTTTTTACCGGCAGGAGTTAAAACGCCGCCGGGAATTTGGTTACCCGCCTTACTGTCACTTGATTAGAATATTGATAACCGGCGAAGAATTTGAGCGGGTAATAAACAGTGCTCAGGAGCTTGCCCGCGTTCTCAAAAAAGATTTTAATGCCGTGGCAGGCGAAATTTTAGGGCCGGCCCCGGCACCGCTTTCCCGGATTAAGGACAAATACCGCTGGCACTTGGTGATCAAAAGTCCGGAAATGGAACCGCTGAAACTGACAGCAAATAAATCCATTAAAGATTTTAGCAAAACATTTGATACCCGGGGACTTAACATTGCTGTTGATGTTAATCCCACTGTCATGATTTAGTTGGTTTGCAAGGCGGCAACATATTGAAAGGAGGATTGCGATGGCGGTTTACCAGATAGTGAAAAAAGGTGATCCGGTGCTCAGGGAAAAGGCACGCCCGGTACCGAAAATAACGCCTAACATTTTAAAGCTGCTGGATAATATGGCGGATACCATGTATGATGCGGAAGGGATAGGATTGGCAGCACCTCAGATTGGTATTTCCAAAAGAGTTATCGTAGTGGATATTGGCGAGGGCATTATTGAATTGATTAACCCGGAGATTCTGTCCGTATTGGGCAGTGAAGACAACGTGGAGGGGTGTTTGAGTATACCGGGAGTGCAGGGGAAAGTACCCCGGGCCATGGAGGTAACAGTGAGAGCACGGGACCGCAACGGCGGGCTAATGGAAATAAAAGCCAGCGGGTTACTGGCGCGGGCGCTCCAGCATGAAATAGATCATTTGGATGGCATCTTGTTTGTTGATAAAGTTACCGAATATGTTGATTAGATTGACGGGGTGAATGCATTGCGAATTGTTTTCATGGGGACTCCCGACTTTGCGGTCCCCGCATTGGACAAGTTAATAGCAGCGGGACACGAGGTTGTTGCCGTGGTGACACAACCGGACCGCCGCCAGGGCCGGGGAAAGAAAATCAAACCCGGCCCGGTAAAGCAAACTGCGTTGGCAAAAGGAATAACCGTAATGCAGCCGGAAAAATTGGACAATATCTTTGTCAAGCAGTTGGCAGAACTGCATCTCGATGTAATTGCAGTGGTGGCTTACGGCAAACTGCTGCCGGAGGCAGTGATTAATTTACCCCGCTATGGCTGTATAAATGTGCACGCTTCCCTGTTACCCAAGTACCGGGGCGCGGCGCCAATTCACAGGGCCATCATTGACGGCGAGCGGGAAAGCGGTGTTACCATCATGCAAATGGACCGCGGCATGGATACGGGGCCAATTTTGGCGCAAAAGCGTGTTGCAATACCCGGCGCAATGACTGCCGGTGAACTACATGACATTCTCGCTGTGGAAGGTGCGGACTTGCTGGTAAAAACCTTGGCGGAACTGGCCCGGGGAGTTACACAAAAGCAGCAGGACAATGCCATCGCTACTTATGCACCCATGTTGACCGGGGAAGACAAGCGCATCGACTGGCGGGAGCCGGCAATAGAGATTATCAACCGGGTACGAGGCATGAATCCCCGGCCGGGGACGTATACTATCTATCAGGATAAACGCTTGAAGATTTTTAAAGCGGAACTGTTTCCCTACCGGCTTGTTGAAAACCGTTTTGAAGGTAATGTAAAGGAGAACGTGGCGCCAGGGACTATTACTGAACTGATATCGCAGGGTTTTGTGGTGGCTGCGGGTGACGGTAACGCTGTACTGGTGACAGAGGTTCAACCGCCCGGCAAACAAAAAATGCAGGCGTCAGACTTCCTCAGGGGTCACGCGATGACCGTGGGGCAGCGCCTGGGCCGGGGGGTTGACCATGCTTAGTCAAAAACGTATCTATATCGCTCTTTTGACAATTACCGTGCTGATCTTGGGTGGGCTGGTTTTTTTAGGCTGGTATTTATTTTTAAACCGGTCAAATTTGGTCAACCAGGTTGTGTTGGTTCTCATCGGTAGTTTTATCCTGGTCGTGCTGGGCATAGTGGGTTTCGGAGTGCTGGCGCTGGTGGTGACATTGTGGAGCCACAAGTCCTTTCCTTCGTTACAAAACCTGGTAATTACCGCTACCAACATGCTTTTTCCCGTTGCTTTGCAATTGGGCAAATTGGCAGGAATTGAGCCGGATAAAATAAAAAGTTCGTTTATTGCAGTAAATAATCAACTGGTGGACAGTCAAAAAATCCGGGTGGCACCGGGACAATTGATGATCCTTGCGCCTCACTGCCTGCAGGATGCGGCCTGCCCGCACAAAATTACCATTGACGTGAATAACTGCCGGCGTTGCGGGCGTTGTCCCATTGATGACCTGCACCGGATAAGGGAAAAATACGGCGTCCGCTTTGTGGTTGCCACCGGAGGCACCCTGGCCCGGCGGTTTGTCAAGGAATTTAAACCCCGGGCGGTGGTGGCCATCGCCTGCGAACGGGATTTGACCAGCGGCGTTCAGGATGTAAACCCGCTGCCGGTAATCGGTATATTAAATATTCGGCCTCACGGGCCGTGTTATAATACCAGGGTCAATCTCCATCAGGTAGAGGCGGCAATTCAGCAGTTTATCGGCTACCGCCCGCAATTTTTTGCCAAATCTCGACAATTGACAGAAACCTAGGAGGTGTATGTAAAATGTTTGGTTTCGGCTTCTTTCCCTTTTTCTTTGACCCGACTTTTATCATTCTCATCCCGGGAATTATCCTTGCCGGCTACGCCCAGATGAAGGTACAGAGTACGTTTAACAAGTACCTGAAGGTGAGAGCGGAAAGCGGCTATACCGGTGCTCAGGTGGCCAGAGAATTACTTGACCGGGCGGGCCTGCATGATGTACGCATAGAGATGACCCGCGGTACGCTGTCCGACCATTACGACCCGCGTCAAAAGGTGCTGCGACTGTCGCCGCAGGTTTACCAGAGCAATTCACTGGCCAGCATCGGGGTTGCCGCCCATGAGACAGGGCATGCCTTGCAGCATGATCAAGGTTACTTGCCGTTACAGTTACGGGCCAACCTGGTGCCCTTTGCCCAGTTTGGTTCGTCCCTGGCGTTCCCGCTGCTGCTGCTGGGAATTTTTCTACAGACATCATCTCTTGTCTATGTGGGTATCTATCTTTTTTCGGCAGCGGTACTGTTCCAGGTGGTGACGCTGCCGGTGGAATTCAATGCCAGCAACCGGGCCATTGCCCAACTGGAAAGCCACGGGTTTATTTCCAGGGCGGAAGTGGGTCCCACCAAAAAGGTGCTCAGTGCCGCGGCGCTGACCTACCTGGCGGCGGCGTTGATGGCGGTGTTGAACCTGCTGCGGTTAATACTGCTGGCACGGATGTACGGCGACGAATAGCGAGGAAATGAAATGATAACGGAAAAGTCTGCCAGGGAAATTGCCCTGGAAACACTGAGAAAAATAGAATACCATGGTGCTTATGCCAATTTGGCGGCAAACCAGGCGATTCAGGGCGCGGTGACTAAATTAGACCGCGCCTTTATCACAGAGTTGGTCTACGGTACCGTGCGCAGGCGCTTGACTTTAAGGTGGGTACTGGAACAATTTTTGGCCAGGCCATGGCGCAAACTGGACCCGGATGTGCGCTTAATCTTGCTGCTGGGTACGTACCAGCTGTTATATATGGACAAGGTTCCCGCCAGTGCTGCCTGTAATGAAATGGTCAATTTGACGAAAAAGACCGGTCACCGGGGAACTGCAGGGTTTGTAAACGGGGTCCTGCGAAATATTGCCCGGAATATAAACAACATCAACTGGCCGGACCGGGACAAGGAACCGGTTGAATATCTTTCCGTCATCCATTCCCACCCGCGCTGGCTGGTGGAAAGATGGGTTCAACGTTTTGGATTTGCCGGGACGGATAAGCTCTGTGCATATAATAACCGGCCGGCGCCTGTAACTGCGCGCATTAACACCTTGAAAACAGACAGAAAGGGTCTGGAACAAAAGCTACGGCTGGAGGATGTACAGTTTTCTCCCGGTACTTTGATGCCTGAAGCGCTAACGATTAAAGCCGGTCCGCCGCTTGATCAACTGCAGTCCTTTAAGGAAGGACTGTTTACCTTACAGGATGAGTCCTCGATGCTGCCCGCCAGGGTGCTGGCGCCGGCACCGGGCAGTTTGGTGATTGATGCCTGCGCGGCACCGGGCGGGAAAACAACCCATTTGGCTGAACTGATGGCCAACCGGGGGAAATTGATTGCCTGTGACGTACATAACCACAAGCTAAAACTCATCAACAGCAATAAAAAACGCTTGGGCTGCACTATTGTGGAAGAAATACTTTTGGACGCCCGGTGTTTGGGAGAAAAATACCCGCAGCAGGCGGACTTTTTGTTGTTGGATGTACCCTGTTCCGGACTGGGAGTGCTCGCACGGCGGGCGGACGCCCGCTGGCGCAAGCGGCCTGAGGATATAAAAAAAATGGCAAAACTGCAGTGGGAAATACTGGCCGGTGCCGCCCGTGCCCTGAAACCCGGTGGGGTGATGGTATACAGTACCTGTACCGTCACCAGGGAGGAAAACCAGGATCTGATCAGGACTTTTCTCGACCGCTTTTCCAGGTTTGAAGGTGAAGACATCACACCCTATTTACCTTACCCCGTACAGGGAGAAGACGGGGAAGCAGCGCGTGCCGGTTACCTGCAGCTGTTGCCCCAGCGCCACGGGGTGGACGGTTTTTTTGTGGCGCGGCTAAAACTGCGAGGGATGGAACAATGAAGCGAAAAGATTTGCGCAGTCTTAATCTGAAAGAAATGGAAATACTGATGGATGAGTGGGGATATCCCCGCTTTCGCGCCAAGCAGTTATTTCACTGGGTGCATCAAAAATGTGTATCTCAAATTCAGGATATGACGAACCTCCCCGCGGATTTAAGAAAACTCCTGGAAGCTCACTGCCATATTGACCATCCCCGGGTAATAGCCAAAAAACAGTCTCGGGACAGTGACACGGTAAAATTGTTACTGGGTTTCAGGGACGGGGAAACTGTAGAAACTGTGTTAATGCCTTACCGGGATAGAAATTACCAGCGGGACAGGACAACTTTATGCGTTTCCTCTCAGGTGGGCTGCAGCATGGGGTGTGTTTTCTGTGCCACGGGATTAAGCGATTGGAAAAGAAACCTGACCACCGGAGAGATTTTAAGCCAGATTATGGCCGTGGCAGAGAGTGTGGGGATAAAAATTACCAATGTAGTGTTCATGGGAATGGGGGAACCGCTGCTGAATTACGAAAACGTTGTCAAGGCAATCCGTTTGCTGAATATTGATACGGGACTGAACATCGGCTGGCGGCGGATAGTAATTTCCACCTGCGGCCTGACACCCCAGATACGTCGCCTGGCCAGGGAGAAAATGCCCGTCGTCCTCGCCATTTCGCTGCATGCTGCCACGGACAGGGTCAGGAACCGCTTGATGCCTGTCAACAAGAAATATCCTTTGAATCAGTTGATAGAGGCTTGTAGATATTATGTGGCAACTACCGGCAGACGGATAACATTTGAATATGCGCTGATAAGCAATGTTAACGATGCTGTTAAGGATGCGGTACAGTTGGGAAAACTCCTATCCGGGCTGAAGTGCAACGTAAATTTAATTCCCATTAACCCCGTGCCGGAGACCGGACTTATAAGACCGCCGGCAAAAAGGATCAGACAGTTTTTGGACACTCTGTCTCTCCGGAATATTGACGCGGTAATCCGTGAAGAAAAAGGAACGGATATTGATGCTGCCTGCGGGCAGTTGCGCCGGAGACTGGGAAGGGGTAAAAATGGCGATTAAAAGAGGAAAAAAGCAAGTAAGACGCGAATGAAATATGAATGATTCCATTGTCTGCTGCACAGAGGGGTGAAGGTATGTTAGCAGAAGCTGTTTCCCATACCGGTTTGGTGAGGCGAAATAATGAGGATGCCTACGTGGTGGTACCCCGGTTGAATCTTTTCGCAGTGGCGGACGGTATGGGTGGCCATGCGGCCGGTGAAGTGGCCAGTAAACTTGCCGTAAATACTATAGCTGAGTATATCCGGCAGTATAAAGGTTCCCGCCAGCCCGGCCAGGTACTGTCCGATGCCGTGACTGCGGCAAACCGGGAAATTTTTTCCCAGGCAAATGCAAAACCTTCACAACTGGGAATGGGCACCACACTCTCGGCGGTTTGGATACCTGATGACCATGCCTACCTGGCTCATGTGGGGGACAGCAGAATATACCTGTTCCGGGACAATAACATCCAGCTTTTAACCAAGGACCATTCCTTTGTTTCTGAAATGGTACGCAAAGGAAACATAACTGCCGAGGAGGCGAAAAACCACCCGCGGCGAAATCTGCTCACCCGTGCCCTTGGCACGGAAACTGATGTGGAAGTGGATTTAAGTGAACTGTCCCTGTTACAGGATGATCTCTTGCTCTGCTGCACCGATGGTTTGAGTAGCATTGTTTCCTCTGATGAACTCTGTGCTATTTTACAAAACAAGACGAAAATATCGGAAAAGTTAAAGCAGATGGTTGATCTGGCGTTGGCACGGGGCGGCCAGGACAACATTACTGTATTGTTAGTGTATAACTTTAAGAGGTGAGGCCTGTGATTGGGAAAGTACTGGGCGGGCGTTACGAGATAATTGGAAAGTTGGGCGGCGGCGGTATGGCTGTCGTTTATAAGGGCCGGGACACCTTGTTGAACCGGATGGTTACCGTAAAAGTGCTGCGGGAGCAGTTTGCCAGCGACCAGGACTTTGTACGCCGCTTTAAAAGAGAGGCCCAGGCAGTGGCGAGCCTGTCTCATCCGAACATTGTCAGTATCTATGATGTGGGCCAACAGGATAATGCCCATTATTTGGTAATAGAATTTGTTGAAGGCGCTACCTTAAAGGAATATATCCGGGAACATGCACCGTTGGATTTAGAGGATGCTGTAAATATAGCCATCCAAATATGCGATGCTTTGGAACATGCCCATGAAAATAACATTATTCACAGGGATATCAAACCTCAGAACATTCTCTTAACTCCCTCCGGGCGGGTCAAAGTTACAGACTTCGGCATAGCCCGGGCATCGACTGCTGCCACAGTAACTTATACCGGCAGTATTGTCGGCTCGGTTCATTACCTGTCACCGGAACAGGCAAAAGGTGAAACTGCTGACGAAAAGTCGGATATTTATGCTGCCGGTGTGGTACTTTACGAAATGTTGACGGGGCAATTGCCATACAGCGGTGAGACCCCCATAACTATTGCTTTGAAACATATTCAGGATACGCCCACACCGCCGCGTGAACTGCGGGCTGATGTTATCCCGCCGGCGTTGGAAGAAATAGTTTTTCGGGCCATGGAGAAGGATTATCAATTGCGTTACGAGACTGCGGCGGAAATGCGTGCAGATCTACAAAAAGTAAAAAACATGCTTTGGTCCGATGACGACCCCACGCAGATTTTTCCGCCCCCGCGAAAGGGCAAAAATAAAAGGACCGGACGGAAAACAAAGAAGCGCCGGTTAAAGCCCATTGGCTACCTGTTATTATTTTTGCTGGTTTTGCTGCTGCTGGGAGCAGGTTTGGCGGCTTTTTATACTTTTGAGGCTTATATCACCGTGGCGGAGACAGAAGTGCCCGATGTGGTGGGGATGGACCTGGCAGAGGCACAAAAAGTTTTAAATAAGGTGGGACTGAATACCAGTGTAGCGTCCCGCCGCTACAACAAAGATATACCTGAGGGTGCGGTGATGGACCAGCAGCCAAAAGCGGGAGAAAAGGTTAAGAGAGGACGCACTATTGAACTTGATGTAAGCCTGGGAGCAAAATTGGTAGCGGTTCCGGATATGACCGGCCGGACGGAGCGTGAAGCACGCATAGCTCTGGCCAACGCCGGTTTTAAAGTTGCACCTGACCCGGAACGTATTTATAATGCGGTGGTTGAAGCGGGCAAGGTTATCAGCCAGGAACCACCGCCAAACAGCAAGAGGCCCGAGGGGTCTGAAATTGCCTTGACAATCAGCCGCGGGCCGCAGCCGGAATACATTTCCATGCCGGATCTGACAGGTTTGACGTTGGAACAGGCCAGGGAAAAGTTGAAAGAGGTACGGTTGGAATTGGGGCAATTCACCTTTCAGAGCAGCCGGGAATACTTTACCAATCAGGTTATCAGTCAGGATGTGGCACCGGGTGACAGGATTTTGCAAGGCCACTCGGTTAACCTGGTAATCAGCAGCGGTCCGGGACCTACGCCCCAGCAGGCTCTGGTACCCTTTCCGGTTCCCGATGATGACAAGCAGCACCTGGTGAAAATTGTGGTGGTGGATGCCAAAGGTACCCACGAAGAGTACAATCAACAACATGACAGCGGGGATTTCGTACAGGAATGGGTACCGTTTTACAAACGGGGTAAAATACAAGTCTTTTTGGACGGGGAAATGGTTAAGGAGTATAGTGTGCCGTAGAGGGAGGTGGCTGTTTGATAGAGGGGATAATTCTCAGTGGATATGGCGGCTTTTACTATGTAAAAACTCAATCCGGTGAGGAAATAGAGTGCTCCTTGCGCGGTCGGTTTCGAAGGGAGAAGGTTACTTTTCTGCCGGGCGATAATGTGAGGATTTCCCTGGTGGATGACAGACAGGGAGTAATTGAGGAACTGCTGTCCCGGGAAACGGAACTGCTGCGTCCCGCGGTTGCCAATGTAGACCAGGTAATTCTGGTTGTTTCTCTGGCGGACCCGCCGCCGGACCTGGTGCTGTTGGACAGGTTACTGGTGTATTTGGAGCAAACACCGGTTATGCCCGTACTTTGTTTTAACAAGAAAGATATTGCCCGGGATGAAGAGGCGGTACAAATAATCTCCATCTACGACCGGATTGGTTATGACCTGGTAGTGACCAGTGTAAAAACTGGCACAGGACTTGAACACTTAAAAGCGTTTTTAAGAGACCACATATCCGTATTTGCCGGTCCGTCAGGGGTGGGCAAGTCCAGTCTGTTAAATGCTTTAAACCCGAGCTTTAAACTGGAGACCGGTAAAATCAGCAACAAGGCCCGCCGGGGCAGACATACAACCCGGTATACCAAGTTGTTATCACTTGACGGGGGATACGTGGCGGATACGCCTGGTTTCAGCCGGGTGGGGCTCCCTGAGGTCAGCCGGGAAAAATTGAGTTTTCTCTTTCCGGAGATGGACGGTTACCGTGACCGGTGCCGTTTTCATACCTGCCTGCACCATAAAGAGCCCCGGTGCGGCGTTAAAGGGGCTGTGGAAAGAGGGGAAATCAGTCTTTCCCGCTATAATAATTACCTGCAGTTTCTTGAAGAAGTTATTGCCAAAGAAAGGAGTTATTAGCATGCCCGTTGTTGCACCTTCGCTGTTGTCAGCGGACTTTGCCAGGCTTCTGGAGGAAGTACGTGCGGTGGAAAAGGCAGGAGCGGACTACCTGCATTTGGATATAATGGACGGCCATTTTGTTCCCAACATTACTTTTGGTCACCAGCTGGTAGCAGACTTGCGCCGTCATTTCCAATTGGTTTTTGACGTGCACTTGATGGTGGAACATCCTGATGCATATTTGCAGGACTTTTACCGTGCAGGGGCAGACATCATTACAGTTCATGTTGAAACTTGCACCCATTTGCACCGGACGATTCAAAACATTAAACAATTGGGCGTCAAGGCCGGTGTTGCCCTCAATCCTGCGACACCGCTCCAGTCAATAGAATATATTTTAAATGATGTAGATATGGTTTTACTGATGACGGTCAATCCCGGTTTTGCCGGACAGACCTTCATTGACGCTGTCATACCGAAAATAAAATTTTTAAAGGGTATGGTTGACAGCCTTCCAAGAAGGGTGGATATTGAAGTGGACGGAGGAATTAACGGCGAGACATCCAGCCGGGCGGTAGCTGCCGGTGCCAATGTGCTGGTGGCCGGTTCATATGTCTTTGGTGCGGAAGAGGTCCGGCAGCCCATCAGGATTTTGGCAGAATTGGGAAAATAATTTTATTTCATGTTTGATCAGTGATAAATAAAAAAGACTGGCAGCAACCAGTCCTTTAGATAGCACGTTTTACCTTCCCGGACCGAAGGCAACGGGTACAGACATAAATTTTTTTCGGTGAACCATCCACCATTGCTTTTACTTTTTGCAGGTTTGGTGACCAGGAGCGTTTGGTTTTGATATTGGAGTGACTGACCTTATTGCCAGTGGCAATTCCTTTACCACATACTTCGCATTTTGCCATTTGTTTTGCACCTCCTTAAATTACGGCTGGTACACATCTTTAGTAATTCTATCAAAAATCCAATTTTTTGGCAAGTTTAAGGCAACGATTTTTAATGAGATTACATAAATAAAACCGGGAGGTCTTAAAGTGAGTGACAGGACGAAAGAAAAAATTACCGGTGCATGGCCTATATTTCGCGTGTTACAGGAATATCCCCGGGCCAGGGGCATTTTTCAACGACACGGCATGCCCTGCGGTGACTGCATGGCATCAATTGATGAGAGTATAGCTCAGGGTGCCCGGATGCATGGGTTTGATTTGGAAAAATTACTGGCGGATTTGAACAAACTGCGGGAAAAATGATTGAACAGCTAATGTCTAATCATTAATTGATACTATCTATAATGTTAGGTGCTAGCGTGAAAGGAGGAATTAAGTTGGTTAACACGCAAAAATCTTAAATGCGGAACAATTGATGAAGTTTTTTTCGGAGGCAACCAATACTTGCAAAAGAATAAATCAGCTGTGGATGTGTTAAATGTCTTTTCGGTGCCGGACGGCGATACAGGCACAAACATGTCTTTAACCATGCAGGCAGCAGTAAAGGAAATCCAGGCTGGGGAGACAAATAAAGGATGTTGAGCGGGTAGATGCTGAAAAATTAAGCGAAACAATCAGTGAAAAGTTTCCTGATTTGGCAATAGAGGTACACTACGGGGGACAGCCGCTGTATTATTGTATTATTTCTGTGGAGTAGCCGGGGTGGTGCAGATTTGCTAGAAGCAACCCTTAAAGAATTAAAGCAAGTTGTGACCAGTGAAAAAAAGGGAGCGTACACGGGTGCCGGAGTTCTGGGCGGTTTCGCCACCTATTTGCAGGACCGGTGTCAGGTTTTGCGTTCTGAAGGATGTTGGTCTCCGGCACAACTAAAAGCAATTGACGAGCTGGTACGCTTGTCTGCAGCATACCGTTACAGTGATTATAATAGTCGGGAAGAAATATTGGCACGGATTTCGGCTTTATTGGAAAAATTGGCTGTATTGCCGGAGAATGCTGAACCGGACCATCCTTTCGGGAATGATTTTTTCCGGCAGGGTATAGAACAGGTAAGGGGTATCGGCCCAAAACGCAGACAGCAATTACAGCGGTTGGGCATCGAAACTATCTACGACCTGCTTTATTACCTGCCAAAACGGTATGCGGACAGGACCAGCTTGAAAAAATTTAACCGGTTGAATATTGATTGTGTCGAAACCTTACAGGTTGCCGTGCGTTCGGTGGAACTTTTAAAACTCCGAAAAGGCCTTACCATTGTCAAGGCGCTGGTTTATGATGGAGAAAGTTACGGATTTGCGGTTTGGTTTAACCAAAGTTATTTAAAGACCAAATTGAGGCCGGGAGTGGAGATAATTATTACCGGGAAGCCCCGCCTGCACCGGGGATGCTGGGAGATAAACGTTTCCGAGTTTACAATAATAAATAACAGGGAGGATGATCCGGTACACACAGCCCGGATTGTCCCCATTTATGCTGTTACGGAAGGATTAACTCAGCGAACCCTCCGGCAAATAATCTACCGGACGTTGGAAGAACTACCGGATGATTGTGAAATTTTACCTTGTTCATTACGGGAAAAGTATCGTTTTATGGATTTGCACCAGGCATTATGGCAGGTTCATTTTCCCGGTAGTTGGCCGGAATTGACAAAGGCCAGGCAGCGCCTGGTTTACGAAGAGTTATTTTTGTTGCAGGTGGCTATGTCTCAGCGGGCGGCCCGGGTAAAGCGCAGGCAGGGAATTGCCCATATTCACGAAGGCAGGTTGTGGCAAGACTTTTTGGCCGGTTTACCGTTTACATTTACCCGTGCCCAGCGGCGTGTCATTAATGAAATTCGACAAGATATGAACCGGTCTCAGCCAATGACGCGGCTATTGCAAGGAGATGTGGGTTCCGGGAAGACCGTTGTGGCGGCAGCCGCTGCAGTTAAGGCGGTGGCTAATGGTTATCAGGTTGCATTGATGGCTCCCACTGAAATTTTAGCCAGGCAGCATTATCGTTCGGTTACATCGCTTTTTTCACCGCTGAGTATTAACGTGGCACTGGTTAGCGGCAGCATGTCCGAAAAGGAAAAAGAGAGGGTTCTGGGCGGTATACTGTCCGGTCAGGTGCAGGTGGTGGTGGGTACACATGCCCTTATTCAGGAAAAAGTGCAGTTTAAAAATTTAGGCTTGGCCATTGTGGATGAACAGCACCGCTTTGGTGTACTCCAGCGGGATAGTTTGCTGTCAAAAGGGCAAAATGCTGACCTGCTGGTTATGACAGCAACGCCAATTCCCCGGACCCTGTCGTTGACGTTGTACGGCGACTTGCAGGTCTCCGTCATCGACGAATTACCTCCGGGAAGACAGAGGGTAATCACCCGCTGGGTGGGTGTAGAGCGCCGTGGGCGCGTGTTGGACTTTCTGGACCGGGAAATGGCTGCCGGCAGACAGGTGTATGTGGTTTGCCCACTGGTGGCAGAGTCAGAAAAATTAGACCTGGCTGCAGCTGAGGAAACAGCACGAAATTTGGCCAAGCGTTTCCCCCGGTTTAATATTGGCCTGGTGCACGGAAAGATGAAAGCAGGCGAAAAAGAAAAAAATATGCAGGGGTTCTACCGGGGGGAGATTAATCTCCTGGTGTCCACCACGGTGATTGAAGTGGGGGTAGATGTACCCAACGCTTCGGTGATGCTGGTTGAAGGCGCTGAAAGGTTTGGTTTGGCCCAATTGCACCAATTGCGCGGGCGAATAGGCCGGGGCCGGCACCGGTCGTATTGTATTCTCATGGGTCAGCCAAAAACCGGTGTGGCAAAAGAACGGCTGAAAGTGATGGAGGAGACCGATGATGGTTTTGTTATTGCCGAAGAAGACTTGCGCCTAAGAGGGCCGGGCGAGTTTTTCGGTACCCGGCAGCATGGTTTGCCTGAATTTAAAGTTGTGGACTTGCTGCGTGACGGACCGGTAATTCCACGAGCGGCGGCAGATGCACAGCAGTTTGTGCAAACAATAACTGAGCAGCAATTGAAATATTTTTCTCAGTTGATAAAGTTTCGTTTTGGTACGCTTAAAATTTCATAAAATGTATTTTCGAATATATAAGGCTTAACCGTTTTCGGTTAGGCCTTTTAGGTTGTGATGTGTAAAGCCGGACCATACTGATAATGTTTCCAGCATAGTTTCTTTTTATGCGCAGATAATAGTTAATGAGGTGAAGAAAAAATGAAAACAGAAAAGGATGCTAAAAATACAATGGATAGTCAATTAGAACAATTTAAATACGAGATTGCTCAGGAAATGGGCCTTCATCATTCCCGGAAAAGGAAAATTAAATCCAAAGAAAGATAGTCCTGTCAACGCATACAAATACTTCTAGCAACAACACAGTATAAAAACATGCATGTGAGCAATACTAAGACTACCAAGCTGCAAAGGAGGTGATTACAGTGGCAGCAGGACAAAAAACCAACCAATTAGTAGTTCCGCAAGCTCAAAAAGCAATGGAACAATTCAAGTATGAAACTGCAGCTGAAGTAGGATTGAACTGGACAGGTGGTTATGGTGGTGACATTCCCTCCAGGCAATGGGGAGCGGTAGGCGGTCACATGGTTCGTAAGATGATTCAAGCTTACGAACAAAACCTGGCTAACACCACTCAGTAACGGTTTTTAAAAGATATATATTAAGCTTTAAAGGAGGTGGCAGTCTTGGCAGCTGGACAAAAGCGTAATACCTTAGTAGTTCCTCAAGCGCAACAAGCTATGGAACAGTTTAAGCAAGAAACTGCAGCCGAAATTGGCATTCAGAATTACCAAGGTTACCTCGGTGATGTTCCTGCTAAATTGAATGGAGCAGTGGGTGGCAACATGGTAAGAAAAATGATCCAAGCTTATGAGCAGCAGTTTGCCAATCAAGCCGGCCAACCCACCGCGTTACAATAACAAACCTTGTGCGGGTCGGAAGGCCCGCTTTTGATTTTTTTAAACTTATTTTCAGTTTATGTTTTTTTTAAGCTAATTATTCAATCAATATTAAAAAAAATCAACAGGTTTCCTGGGCCCAAAAATTTCTATTGTACTACTGTAACAATTGATTCGCTTCTTCGGCGCCGACACCGGGATGGAGACCTTGATTAACACCCAAAGCAATTGTTTTCGCTATCCTGTCAATCAAGTCATCTATTTCTTTTGGAGTCACCGTCAGGTTGCCTCCGAACGGCACCAGGACTTCTTTAACACTTTCCTGTATCATTTGTTGATTGATTGTAGCTTTAAAATTTGGATTTTTTTCTAATAAATTGGTAAATGTTTCAAAGGCAAACACTGCGGCATGAACAACTGTCGGTACGCCGATGGCAATTACTGGTACACCCATAGTGTTGAAATTAATTCCCTTACGCTGGTTGCCAATACCCGAACCGGGGTTGATGCCGGTATCTGCCAATTGGACGGTGGTGCTGATTCTTTCCACTGCCCTGGCTGCCAGGGCATCAATAGCAATAATTAAGGCAGGTTTTGTTTTTTCTACTACTCCTTTGATGATTTCTGCCGTTTCAATACCGGTAATTCCCAGCACCCCGGGCGCTAAAGCTGCTACGGGACGAAGACCTCCTCCCTTGACGGTGTCCGGAGCATATTTATACAAGTGCCGGGTAACCAAACTATGGTTTATTACCCTTGGTCCCAGGGCGTCGGGTGTTGCCTCCCAGTTACCCAGGCCGACCAAAAGAACCAGTGTATTTTCATTGAGTTTAAAGTTGTGCAGCAGCAACTGTAATTTTTCTGCCAAAACCTGACTGACTTCCTGCTGCACCCTGGCATCGTTATGCCGGATATCCGGTGCATCAATAGTGATGTAATTTCCCCGGGGCTTGCCCAGCATCTGCGCTCCTTGAGCATTGAGAATGCTGACGGTGGTTACCGAACAGAATTCGTGCTCTTCTTTGCTTTCCTTTACACCTTGGACTTCTGCCCGAGCATCGCCTCTAACCAATTCATGGGCTTCCACGGCCAGGTCCAATGCTACTCCCATGGTTTGTAAAAATGATTTAGCTTCCAACCTGCCAATGCCCTCCTTTGCGGGTATTGTTTTTATTATGGGAAGAACCGAAGCTTTCTATACTCTTCTTACTGTTATGAATTTTAGTGGAGCAGGATAAAGGCATGAAACTGTCGAACTAAATTTTGAAGCGGGAAACATGTATTTTGGGAGGCGATTTTATGGAAGTCCGCTGCTCTATCTGTGGTAAAAAAGAAGAATTGACTAAAATTCACAAGGATTTTCAAAAACTGAGAAAAAATCCTCACGCTCCTTATATATGTAACTATTGCAGTAATAAAGTACAATACCAGGCAAAAGAAGAGCAAAAACCGAAAAGGCCCTTGTAAAATACAGAAAGGCGACTGACAGTCGCCTTTCTTGGGAGAGGAGAAACCGGAGGAAGAGCTCATGGGGGAGGGTTATTTTGTAAAAATAACCTCTAAGCTCTTCATGGTTCATCAATAGTATGGACTGCTAAAAAAAATAATATACGTGTTAAATTAAAAATTCGCAAAAAGGTTTTTGATGATATGAAAAGAGGAAAAACGTAAATTTTTTGGCAACCAGGTTTAATAATAGACATTAACCAGGTAAATTGTGTTACATTTTCAAGCCAGGTTGGGGATTGAAGAAAATGATCGAGGTTTATACCAGATTATGTTATAATTACATGTGTTGAGGTGAGCGTAGTTTGCGTATAATAGCCGGCAGCGCGAAGGGCAGAAGGTTAAAAGCTCCCAAGGGGTTAAAAACCCGGCCCACCGGTGACCGGGTAAGGGAAGCGGTCTTTAACATCATTGCACCGTATATTTTACAAGCCCGGTTTTTAGACTTATTTGCCGGTAGTGGTGCCATGGGAATTGAGGCACTCAGCAGGGGGGCAGCAAAGGCGGTATTTATTGAAAGTGACAGGGCTGCTGTAAAAAGTATCAGGGAAAATGTCAGGAATACCTGCTTTGAGGGGCAGGCTGACGTTTTTTGCCGAGACGTATTTGCGGTATTGCCTCGTTTGCATGGTGCAGAATTTGACTTGGTCTACATTGACCCGCCTTATACCGAACAGTTGGGTGAAAAAGTACTGGATGTGTTGGTTACAAATAAACTGTTATCACGCTCGGCAATTGTCATGGTTGAAACAAGAAGCGGGGACCGCCTGCCCGAAAGTTTTTGCGGTTTGAAGCAGTTATCGACACGAAAGTATGGGGATACTGCAGTTGTATTCTTTAGAAAAAGTTAACTGGGGGAGGTTTTTTCATGGATCAATTGGAGGGAGCTCTGAAGTTGTTGGATGATATGGAGGAACTGCTGACCAATGCCACCAGGGTGCCAATTACGGGCAAAGTGGTGGTGGACCAGGCGATGCTGCTGGAAATATTGGATAAGGTGAGGGGCAAGCTTCCCGGGGAGCTGCGTGAAGCTCAACAGGTCCACAAGGAAAGGCAGAGAGTGCTTCAGGAAGCAAAACAGGAAGCGGAACATATCTTGCAGGAGGCGCGTTCCCGGATAAATCGCATGATTTCCGAGGAAGAGATTGTGAAAAAGGCCCGCAGGCAGGCAGAAGAAATGCTCATTCAGGCTAAAAAATCAGCACAACAAATCAGGAATGGTTCTACAGATTATGCTGATGAAATAATGTCCAATTTGGAAACAAGTCTGGAGAAAACCTTGTCCGTAGTCCGTAAGGGACGGCAGGAGTTAAAGAACGCCAAAGCAAAACATGCCAGCTAATGTATACGGAAGCCGAAAGTATTACGCCGGATGGAAATAATTATGGATAAAACTAATGCAGTGATTATTAAAAGCAAAGAAATCAATAAGGATATTAGTACAGCCCGCCAGTATCCCTGTATACTGGCAGGGACAATTTCTCTTTGTCCCAGGTGGCTAAAAACCGGGTGTGCCGGGCCCCAAAACAGGGTGATGAACAGTGTCGCCAAAATCCCGTGTCCGATACGGCTGATGACAAAGGGCCAGAAACGCAGGTCGGTGTCGGCTATGATGCTGGCTACCTGAGCGTGTACGGACAACCCGCTCCATCCCATCACCATACTCACCGCGATTAATTGTTGGTAAAGAGGCACATTGATTTCACTGGCGATTTTCGCGCCCAGGGTTACTTCGAACAATCCGGCGGAAAGAGATAAAGACAGTTGACTGTCCATCCCGAAGAATACCAGTAATTGTCCCAAAAAATGGGAGACTAACGGGATGATTCCCAACTGTAACAACACTTCCATTACTACCGAGAACAAAATAATAAATCCGCCGATAGAACTCAAAGTAACCACGGATTTTTTAATTGCTTCTCCCAGCAGTTGGCCCAGAGGTTTTTGGTTATCTTGCTGTACTGCTAACATTACTTGAATACTGCGACGCAGCAGACCTTTGTTATTAAGAGTTTGTTGCATTTCTTCCGGGTCGTTATAGCCGTGAAAGCGTAACAACAGGCCCATACAAAGGTTTGCGCAGTAATGGGCCGCTGCAAGGACGGCGCCCAGTTGAGGGTTTTGAAACATGCCAATGGCCACCGCGCCAAATATAAATAACGGGCTGGCATTGTTGGTAAATGAAATTAACCTTTCTCCCTCTATCCGGGTGCAGAGGTTATTTTTTCTTAAGTCTGCAGTTAGGACGGAGCCGATGGGAAACCCTGACGTGTATCCCATGGCCATGACAAAGGCGCCATTCCCCGGGACGTTAAAGACCGGTTTCATTAGTGGTTCCAGCAATACTCCCATGAAATGGACGATGCCGAAAGACATCAGTAAATGAGAGATGATGAAAAACGGTAGTAGTGCGGGAAAGACAATATTCCACCAAGCATCCAACCCGCGCCGTGATGCTTCAAATACCTCTTTGGGATAGGCGACCATGGAGATGGCCAACAGTATTGCGCCCGTGGCATAGAGAACAGCTTTAATTGGTTTTTTCCGTGTTTTCACCGATATCACCTTAAAGGCCCGTGTGAAGATGCCCCGGATTAACAATTTTAGGGATAAAATTGAGCTTGTAACAAATATATTGGTGTTAGAGAAGGATTAGACCAGTGTATTTCAATGGTTTCGGGTTACAATAATTGGTGAGGTGGAGGTATTGTCGGTGAAGAAACCGCGAATCGGCTTGGCTCTTGGTGCCGGTGCCGCTCGAGGATTGGCCCATATCGGAGTGTTACAAGTTATTAAGGAAGAAAATATTCCGGTTGACCTGGTGGCGGGAAGCAGCATCGGCAGTGTATTTGGTGCGCTTTTCGCATGCGGTCATGACTTTCAGCGGCTGGAAAGATTGGCTTATGAACTGCGTCAGAAGCAGTTTATTGACCTGTCCGTACCTCGCATGGGTTTATTAAGGGGCAACAAAGTAGAGGAAATGCTGCGCTTGCTCACCCAAAACAAGAATTTTGACCAACTGGATATCCCGTTATATGTGGTGGCAGTGGACCTGGTTAGTGGAGAAAAGGTTATTATTAATGAGGGTAATGTTGCCAAGGCCTTAAGGGCAAGTATAGCCATTCCGGGAATATTTCAGCCGGTAGGTACTGACGGTCGAGTACTGGTGGACGGGGCGGTGATGGACCGGGTACCCATCAACGTGGTCCGGGAAAGGGGAGCCGACATAATTATTGCCGTAGATGTTAAATTTGGCGGCAGTGGAAGAAAAGTTCATCAAGTAAACAACATCTTTGATGTGATATTATTGAGTTTGGACTTGCTGGACAGGGAACTGGTAAATAATTTTGTGATGGATGCCGATGTTTTAATTCGGCCTGATCTCAGTGATATTAATCCGAACAATTTTGATGATGCACATAAGGGTATTGCCAGGGGCCGAGCCGCAGCAAGGGAAGCACTTGAGGAAATAAAACGTTTAATTGATAAATACAACGAAAAATCTATTGTAGACTGATATCAAACATTGCATTATCTTTTTGGAAGAGGGGTTGGCGATGAAAGTACTGGTAATTAACTGTGGCAGTTCTTCTCTAAAGTATCAACTGTTTGACATGGCAAAGGAAAATGTACTGGCAAAGGGTTTAGTGGAACGGATTGGTCTGGACGGGTCACTGTTGACCCACCGACCGCGGGGAAAAGAAAAATACGTGCGGGAAACAGAAATCAAAAGTCATCAGGCAGCTATTAAGATGATTATTGACGTTTTAACCGACAGTGAACACGGTGTACTGGCTGATATCAAGGAAATTGATGCCGTGGGACACCGTGTTGCTCATGGTGGTGATATTTTTTCTCAATCCGCATTGATAGACGCCCGAGTAAAGGAAGAAATAAACAGGTTGGCGGAGTTGGCGCCGCTGCACAACCCGCCCAACCTGTCGGGGATTGAAGCTGCCGAAAGGATTCTACCCGGGGTGCCCCAAGTAGCGGTTTTTGATACAGCTTTTCATCAAACCATTGAACCGGAAGCGTATATGTACAGTCTGCCCTACGAGTTATACGAAAAATATGCTATCAGAAAATACGGGTTCCACGGCACGTCTCATAAATACGTGGCTCAACGGGCGGCGGAATTAATGAAAAAGGAGTTCTCCCGGTTAAAAATTATCACCTGCCATTTGGGCAACGGTGCCAGTGTTACTGCTATTGGCGGCGGTAAATCCCGGGACACAAGTATGGGTTTTACTCCGCTGGAAGGATTGACCATGGGAACACGTTGCGGGGATTTGGACCCGGCCATTGTCTCTTTTTTAATGGAGAAAGAAAAGCTGGATACTGAAGCAGTAAACCAGTTATTGAATAATAAAAGTGGTGTGTTGGGTTTGTCCGGTGTCAGCAGTGATTTTAGAGATATTGAACAAGCAGCGGCCCGGGGAAACCAACGCGCTCAACTGGCCATTGATGTATTTGTGTACGATGTAAGGAAATATATCGGTGCTTATGCGGCAGTGCTCAACGGTGTGGATGTACTGGTGTTTACCGCCGGACTGGGAGAAAATTCTCCGGAAATCCGTGCGGCTATTTGCAAAGACATGGATTATCTAGGTATCAAAATAGACAACGAAAAAAATACTGCCCGGGGAGTGGAAACGGATGTTTCCGCTGGCGATGCCGGAGTGAGAACTTTTGTTATTCCTACCAATGAAGAATTAATGATTGCCCGGGATACCAAACGCTTGGGGCTTGACACTCAATAAATTTGTTCTGTATAATACTCACTGTGTTGTAATGAGAAATTTAACAGGGATTTTCTCTGACTTACAAATCTAAAGTTTTGGAGTTTCAGGTTTTTCTCACTTTTTTGGAAATGGGGTGCCGGTGTGAAACTTGAAGTTAAGGAAATGCACAAGACCCCGGGCTTGGAGGAAGAATTTCAGTTTGAAGAGAGTTGGGATTATCTTGAAACAGGACAGGGACCGGTAAAGTTCGATGCGCCGGTTATGTTCACCGGAAAAGCTGCCAATCCTGGTGATACGTTACTGGTTCAAGGTAGTATTTCAACGGCCGTAAAGTTAAAATGCAACCGGTGCTTAAAAGTATTTACCCATGCTATCCGGGTTGATTACCTGGAGGAATTTTGCACATCCAAATCTACAGAGGATGAAGATTGTATCCTTTATGACGGTGAGGTTATTGATTTTAACCCGTCGGTGAAGGAAAATCTTGTACTGGCACTACCGATGAAATGGCTTTGCAGGAGAGATTGCCAGGGAATCTGTCCCCAGTGCGGGCAGGATTTGAACGTTTCTCAATGCAACTGTCTGGTGGAAGATGTGGACCCCCGTATGGAAGTGCTGAAGAAGTTTTTTGAAGAAAAGGAGTAGGAAGGAGGGAGAAACTTTGGCTGTACCAAAGCGAAGACAGTCTAAATCCAGGACCAATAAAAGAAGGAGTCAGTGGCTGAAGACCGGGAGTCCTCAATTGGTCGAATGTCCCCAGTGTCATGAATTGAAATTACCCCACCGGGTGTGTCCCGCATGCGGGTATTATAAAGGAAAAAAAGTAATAGTAACAGTAAAAAAAGCTAAATAAGCGTTTCCCAAGCAAGGGCTGTTTCGGCCCTTGCTTTTTTTATATATGTATTGAACTTGAGCATAAAACAAGGTATACTATGAATTGTGAGCAGGTTATAATACCTGGTACTACAGAAAAGGTGGTTTTTCGACATGAGGGGCAAATCCATGTCCCGCCGGGAAAGGCAGGAGCGGCTGACCATCTATTTAAAGCAAAACCCTTTTGCTACTGATGAAGAGTTGGCCCAGCGTTTCCGGGTGAGTATTCCTACCATCAGGCTGGACCGGGCATCACTGGGTATCCCTGAACTGCGGAAACGGGTGAAAGACGTGGCGGAAGAAGCATATATGGAAATCAGGTCCATGCACGAAACGGAACTGGTAGGAGAACTGATCGACCTGGAACTGGATAAACGTGCTATCTCTATCATGGAAGTAAACGAGGAAATGGTGCTGGAAAAAACCAAGTTTTTAAGAGGACATCACTTGTTCGCCCAGGCCAATTCCCTGGCTGCTGCCGTCATTGATGCCAACGTGGTGTTAACGGGGAGTTGCCGGCTGCGCTTCCTCAAACCTGTCTACTTAAATGAAAAAGTAGTTGCCAAGGCGGTTGTTAAGGTAAAAAAGACTAATTCGGCCCTGGTTTCCGTATACTCCAGAGTAAATAAGGAAATGGTATTCAGGGCGCAACTGATATTGTTAATGCAGTCGTAACGGGGGTGACCATGAAATGAGAATAGCGGTAGATGCCATGGGCGGTGATTATGCTCCCGGAGAAATTGTTGCCGGGGCATTGCTGGCGAAACAGGAACTGGGTTGTGATATAATTTTGGTGGGTGACGAAAGCAAAATAGCGGGGTTACTGCCCCAAAAAAGCGGTATAGAATTAAAGCATGCACCTGAAGTGATATATATGGACGAAACGCCGGTGGTGGCAGTTCGCCGCAAAAAAGACGCATCTATCGTGGTGGCGACCCGACTTGTAAAGGAAGGATATGCTGACGCGGTGGTTTCCGCCGGTAATACCGGGGCGCAAATGACCGCGGCATTGTTTGGCTTGGGCCGGATAAAAGGG
This sequence comes from uncultured Thermoanaerobacteraceae bacterium, assembly GCA_964529795.1. Lineage (GTDB taxonomy): Bacteria > Bacillota > JADQBR01 > JADQBR01 > JADQBR01 > CAZGXM01. The sequence continues at coordinate 29,924 of CAZGXM010000008.1, read as the reverse complement.
ATTAAAAGGCCGGCGATTTCAACCTTGTTTCCCACGGCAAAGGGGGCAAAGGTGCTACTGGACAGTGGTGCCAACGCCGATTGCAAGCCGGAGCATTTGGTGCAGTTTGCGTATATGGGCAGTATTTATGCGGAAAAAGTGTTGGGGATGAAAAACCCATTGGTGGCATTGTTGAATATCGGTACCGAAGAGAGCAAAGGAAATGAACTGTCGGTTGAAACATACCAGTTATTAAAAAATGATGCGCAAGTGAATTTCGTGGGTAATCTTGAACCCCGGGATTTGCCGTTGGGAGGAGTGGATGTTATTGTCTGTGATGGCTTCGTGGGCAATATTGTCTTGAAGTTGGCCGAGGGGTTGGGCTCATTTTTAATGGCCATGATCAAGGAGCAGTTGACCAGTTCGTACCGGTATAAAATTGGTGCCGCCATGGTTGCCCCGGGCTTGAAAGAGATAAGGAAAATAATGGATTACAGTGAATATGGCGGGGCGCCTCTTTTAGGAGTTGCCGGGGTAAGTATTATCAGCCATGGCAGTTCCAGGGCCAAAGCTATTAAAAACGCCGTGAAAGCGGCCGGCACTTGTGTGGAAAATGGTTTTGTGGAAGGGATAAAGAGAAAAGTACAAGGAGAAGATGAATAGTGTTTTCACAGAGAGGTGTAACTATTTTGGGTACCGGTTCCTATTTGCCGAAAGAAACAATTACCAACCGGGCTTTGGAAAAAATGGTTGATACGAGTGACCACTGGATTACTAGCAGAACGGGAATTAAAGAAAGGCGGCGGGCGGCAGCCCATGAAGCTACTTCCGACCTCTGCTACCAAGCTGCATTGAAGGCTTTGGACAGTGCCTGTGTTTCCCCGGAGGAATTGGATTTAATTATTGTGGCCACGGTCACCCCGGATATGCTTTTCCCGTCCACGGCCTGCCTGCTGCAGGAGAGGCTGGGGGCAAACAAGGCTGCGGCCTTTGATTTGGAAGCGGCATGTACGGGCTTTATCTACAGTTTGACAGTGGGCAGCCAGTTTGTTGCCACCGGCATGTATAACAAGGTATTGGTGATTGCTGCCGATGTACTGACGCGTATCACAGATTGGGAGGACCGGAATACCTGCATTTTGTTCGGCGATGGCGCGGGAGCCTGTGTATTGGGGCCTGCCGCACATGGTCAAGGGATACTTTCCCTCTATTTAGGCGCCGATGGTGGTGGTGGTGAGTTATTAAAGCTTCCTGCAGGAGGGTCACGGAGACCGGCTACGGAGGAAACGGTTTCAAAGAAAGAGCATTTTATAAAAATGAGTGGAAACGAAGTATACAAGTTTGCCGTGCGGGTGATGGGGGACGCTGCGGTCAAGGCACTGGAACAGGCTGGCCTGCATAAGGAGGATGTGGATTTTTTCGTGCCTCATCAGGCAAATATACGTATTGTTGATGCAGCAGTGAAACGGCTGGAACTCCCGCCGGAGCAGGTCTACATAAATTTAGACAAGTACGGCAACATGTCCGGGGCATCAATACCTGTTGCTTTGGATGAAGCTGTCAGCCAGGCAAAAATAAAACCCGGCGATGTGGTGTTACTGGTAGGTTTTGGCGCAGGTTTGACCTGGGGGTCTGCCGTATTGCGTTGGACCGGGAGCAACGTCAGGGGGAGAGAATAATGAGGACCTTACTTTGTGATTTGGTAGGTATTGAATATCCCATTTTTCAGGGGGGCATGGCCTGGGTAGCAACGGCGGAACTGGCGGCTGCGGTTTCAGAAGCCGGCGGCTTGGGTATCATAGGTGCCGGCAATGCGCCACCGGAGTTTGTCCGTGATCAGATCAGGTCGGTGCGTGAAAAAACCCGCAAGCCATTCGGGGTGAATGTTTACTATTTATCGCCCTATTTGGAAGATATTATGCAAGTTGTTGTAGAAGAGCAAGTGTCGGTGATAACCACCGGGGCGGGGAACCCTGGCAAACATATTCCCCGGCTAAAGGAAGCAGGTATTAAAGTTTTTCCGGTAGTGGCTTCAGTGGCATTGGCAAAAAGATTGGCCCGGGCGGGAGTAGACGGGCTGATTGCCGAGGGGATGGAGTGCGGGGGTCATATCGGGGAGATTACTACCATGGCCCTGGTGCCCCAAGTAGTGGATGCAGTGGACTTACCGGTAATTGCTGCCGGAGGCATCGCCGACGGCAGGGGAATGGCTGCGGCTTTGGCATTGGGGGCCGTGGGAGCGCAGGTAGGCACTCGTTTTGTCTGCGCTGAAGAGTGTACCGTTCATGAAAATTACAAACGGGCAATTACGAAGGCCCGGGACAGAGATACGGTGGCCACGGGTACTGAAGGACATAAAGTGCGGGTGCTGAAAAACAAGCTGACCCGGGAATTTGCCAGACTGGCGGCTGAGGGTGCATCCTTTGAGGAGTTTCAGGAACTGGGTACCGGTAAACTCAGAGCGGCGGTGGTGGAAGGCGATACTGAATACGGTTCTTTGATGGCCGGGCAGGTGGCAGCCATGGTGACAGATATCCAGCCTGCGGAAACAATAATTACGGAAATAATTGCAGAAGCGGAAAAAACCATCGAAAATTTGGTGCAACTAATCAAGAGGTGATGCATTTTATGAGCAAACTGGCTTTCTTGTTTCCTGGACAGGGCTCCCAGTATGTGGGTATGGGCAAGGAACTGGCGTCATCTTACCGGGAAGCGATGGAAACTTTCAAGAAAGCAGATGCTGTTTTGGGTTATTCTTTGTCAACATTGTGTTTTTCCGGACCTGAGGACAGACTGATTCTTACCACAAACACTCAACCGGCAGTGTTAACTACCAGTATGGCCGCCTTACAGGTTTTATATTCCCAAGGTGTGCCGCGACCGGATTTTGTAGCCGGGCACAGTTTGGGTGAATACACGGCCTTGGCGGCTGCGGGAGTCATTTCTTTTGAAGAAGCCGTATTACTTGTACGGGAACGCGGACGGTTTATGGAAGAAGCGGTTGCCGATGGCAAAGGAACAATGGCTGCAGTTCTGGGCCTGCCGGAGGAGACGGTCGTTGATGTTTGCAATCAGGCCTGTGCTACCGGTATTGTAGAACCGGCAAATTATAACTGCCCGGGACAAGTGGTGATTGCCGGGGAAACAACGGCAGTGAAAAAAGCAGGTGAAATTGCTTTAAATCAAGGGGCGAAGCGGGTGGTACAATTGTCGGTCAGCGGCCCGTTTCACTCTAGTTTGATGGGTGCGGCAGCAGCTAAATTGGCCCAAAAATTTTCCGAGATAGTTTTCCATGACCCCCAATTTCCCGTTGTCAGTAATGTCAGCGCCCAACCAGTCGCCAGCGGTGAACAGGCTCGCTCAATGCTGGTCGCTCAGGTTGACCACCCGGTACGCTGGTGCGAATCTATGGATATGTTGTTGGCCCGTGGTGTGGATACTTTTGTAGAAATCGGCCCGGGCAGGGTGCTGAGTGGTTTGGTTAAAAGAATTAACAGGTCGGCAACTGTACTGAATGTTGAGGACGTGTCAAGCTTGAAAAAAACCTTAGCTTATTTTGGAGAGGTGAAACAATGAGTTTGTCTGGAAAAGCTGCACTGGTAACCGGTGGCTCCCGGGGTATCGGCCGGGCAATTGCGGTGGAGTTGGCCAGAGCCGGGGCCAGTGTGGCGGTGAATTATACGGCCAACAAGACAGCTGCGGAAGACACAGTGGCAGAAATTTTTAATGCCGGTGGTGATGCTTTTTGTATTCAAGCTGATGTCAGTAAGGCGGATGCAGTGGCGGAAATGATTAAAACTGTGCGGCAGCACTGGGGTAACATTGATATTCTGGTAAACAACGCTGGTGTTACCAGTGACGGGTTGTTACTGCGTATGAAAGAAAGTGACTGGGACAAAGTAATAGATATAAATCTTAAAGGGACTTTTCTCTGTTCCAAAGCGGTATTAAAGGACATGATGCGCAACAAGTGGGGGAGAATTATCAACTTGACCTCCATTGTTGCCTTAACCGGTAACCCAGGGCAGGCGAACTATGCCTCGGCCAAGGCGGGAATTATCGGGTTCACCAAATCACTGGCCAAGGAGGTTGCGTCCCGCAACATCCTGGTAAACTGTGTCGCGCCGGGTTACGTTGAAACGGACATGACTGCAAATCTTGCCGAAAAAGCTATTGCGGAATTAAAGAAACAGATTCCCATCGGGCGCGTTGGCCAGCCGGCGGATATTGCTTCCCTGGTAGTATTCCTGGCATCGCCGGCCGCAAGTTACATAACCGGACAGGTGATTTCTGTAGATGGGGGTATGGTTTAACCGGGAATTTGACTCCCGTTAAGTGTGTCATTTACTAAAAAGAAAAAGAATAACATGAAAGTTTAGTGAGGGGGGGTGACAGCCATGGATGTTTTTGGAAAGATTAAGGAGATAGTGGTTGACCAGCTGGGCGTGGATGCCGATGAGGTCGCCATGGATACTTCATTTGAAGATTTGGAAATGGATTCCTTGGATATAGTAGAGTTGATTATGGCCATGGAAGAGGAATTCGGTCTGGAAATTTCCGATGAGGAAGCAGAAAAGTTGACGACAGTTGGTGCAGCTGCAGAATATATTCAGGAAAGAATCAAGTAAAGTGCTAAAATCCCGTAGCATGCTACGGGATTTTTTCCAGCCAAAGACAGGGGAGGTGATGGTTTGAAGCATCGAGTTGTAGTAACCGGGATAGCACCAATTACCCCAGTTGGTTCGGGTAAGGAAAATTTTTGGAACAATTTGCTGGCCGGTAAAAGTGGTATTGGCCATATCAGTCGTTTTGATGCCAGTGAGTTGCCTACCCGCATAGCAGGAGAAGTAAAGGATTTTGACCCCAAGGACCATTTTGACCGGAAAGAAGCCCGGCGGATGGACCGTTTTGCCCAATTTGCAGTGGCCGGTGCGAAATTGGCTCTCGAGGATGCTGCTATTAATCTACAAGCTGAGGATTTGGGACAGGTAGCCGTTATCTTTGGCAGCGGTATTGGCGGTATGGACACTTTTGAAGAACAGACCAGGGTTTTGGTCGAAAAAGGAGCTCACAGGGTCAGCCCGTTTTTCGTGCCGATGATGATTAGTAACATGGCAGCCGGGCAGATATCCATTGCTACCGGGGCCCGGGGGCCTAACCTTACGGTTGTCAATGCCTGCGCTACCGGAACCAACGCGGTGGGCGAAGCATTTAAGCTGCTTCAGCGGGGCGGTGCACAAGTAGTTATTACCGGTGGCAGTGAAGCATCGGTAACACCACTGGCTTTTGCCGGATTCTGTGCCATGAAAGCCATGACTACCGACAATGACCCACCGGAACAAGCCTGCCGGCCTTTTGATAAAACCCGTAATGGTTTTGTTCTCGGTGAAGGTGCCGGGGTGTTAATTTTGGAAACTCTGGAGCACGCGCTGCAACGGGGGGCAAACATCTATGCTGAGGTGGTAGGCTACGGCTGTACTGCCGATGCCCATCATATCACTGCACCTGCTCCGGAAGGGGTGGGAGCGGCACAGGCTATGAACATGGCTTTGAAAGATGCCAATTTGTTCCCTGAGGATATTGATTATATCAATGCTCATGGAACTTCCACCGAGTTAAACGATAAATATGAAACCATGGCCATCAAAACGGTTTTTGGCGAGCATGCCGGAAAATTGGCAGTAAGTTCCACAAAATCCATGATAGGACATTTGCTTGGTGCGGCGGGAGCAGTGGAAACCATTGTCCTGGTCATGGCAATTAACAACAATATTGTACCGCCGACTATTAACTACCGCCACCCGGACCCGGATTGCGACCTTGATTACGTGCCCAATAAATTCCGGGAAATGAATGTGACGGTGGCTTTATCCAATTCCCTGGGTTTCGGCGGGCACAACGCCACCATAATTTTAAAGAAATTTAGAGGGTGAAATTATGGATAAGGAAAGGACGCAGCAACTGCAAAAACTGCTGGTCCAGTGTGGGGTTGAAGTAAATTCTTTGGATATTGTTAACCAGGCGCTGGTACATCCCACCTATGTGTTTGAGCACCAGGACAAGGGTCTGGCAGATAACCAGCGATTGGAATTTTTGGGGGATGCGGTTTTGGACTTGGTGGTTGCGCAACACCTCTATGATAAGTATCCCGGTAAACCGGAGGGAGAGTTAACGAAAATCCGTGCGGCAGTGGTATGTGAAGCGGCGCTGGCGCAGGCGGCCCGACGAATCAATGCGGGTCAGTATCTACTTCTGGGCCGTGGCGAAGAAATGAACGGTGGACGGCAGCGACCGTCTATTCTTGCCGATGCCTTTGAAGCCTTGATTGCCGCCATTTATCTGGACGCCGGTATGGAACAGGTAGTGCAATTTATTGAAAATAATTTGGGAAAAGAAATTGAGATAGTTGCCAGTGGTGAAAATTACGGCGATTATAAGACAATTTTACAGGAGCGTATTCAAAAAGAATACACGGAAAACGCCCGTTATGTAATTTTGGACGAATTTGGTCCGGACCATGATAAACGGTTTATTGCCGGTGTCAGTCTAAAGGATAAACTGCTGGCTAAAGGACAGGGGAGGAGTAAAAAAGAGGCCGAGCAACAGGCAGCCAAAGCAGCTCTGGAAAAGTTTGATGGGGGTAAATGGTGAAAGAAAGGCGTTATATTATCCCAATTTTCATCCCACATTTGGCCTGTCCTCACCGGTGCGTATTTTGTGACCAAAATACCATTGCCGGGGTGGAAGAGTGTCCCGGCCCGGCGTACGTGGAAAAGATTATTAATAATTATTTGGCAACAATGCGCAAAAATCAACCTAAGGAAATTGCTTTTTTTGGCGGCAGTTTCTCGGGTTTGCCGTTAACGCAGCAACAGCGGTTATTATCGGTTGCACGGAAATTTGCAAGACAGCACCTGGTGGATAATATCCGTATTTCCACGCGACCGGACTATATTGATAAAAACAGGCTCAGCCTGCTGAAGGAATTTGGCGTAGGTACTGTTGAACTGGGCATTCAGTCTTTTGACGACCGTGTACTGGCTTGTTCCGGCAGGGGACACACCGTCAGACAGTCGGTAAAAGCTTATCAACTTTTACGTGAAAGTGGCTTTTGGGTTGGTATCCAATTAATGCCGGGCTTGCCGAAAAGTTCGGAAGGGTCAGACTTTAAGACAGTAAGAAAAACCATCGAGCTAAAGCCTGATTTTTGTCGGCTTTATCCCACGGTGGTGCTTAAGGGGACCGGGTTGGAAAAAATGTATCAACAGGGTATTTACCGTCCGTTGACACTGGAAACCACTATTAATTTTACAAAAAGAGCAGCAGTATTACTACAGGCCCATGACATTTCCGTGATTCGCATTGGCCTGCATCCTTCCCGGCAACTGGAGCAGGCCGTTGTTGCCGGACCCTATCACCAGGCGCTGGGACATTTGGTGTACAGCCGCATTTTTTATGACCTTGCCAGGCTGCTTTTGCTTAAGAATTTTTGCCCCACCGGTTGCACGGTGGCATTAAAGGCCCATCCTTCCCAAATATCATCTTTGGTTGGTTTTCGTAGGCTGAATTTAATCCGACTGCGGTGTGAGTTTCCGAAAATAACAGTTAATCTCGGACCGGATAGAGATCTGGCGGGGGATAAAGTTGCCATCCATGTGGACGGCAGGAAAGTGGATGAAGCCAGTTTTTCTCTGTTAGCACAACAAACATATATATAAATAATCAAAAATGCCGTAACCAATCAGGTTGCGGCATTTTTTGCAAACGCTCACCTTTATCAATACTTGTCTGGCAGCTGCTATTCCGCTATGGTAAAATAATGAAAGCAGGTAATTGGGGGGAGGAAATAAGTTGTATCTAAAACAACTACAGCTAAAGGGATTTAAATCCTTTGCACATAAAACGGTGCTGGAATTCAGCCCGGGCATTACCGTGGTTGTTGGCCCCAACGGGTCCGGCAAGTCCAACATTGCCGATGCTGTTCGCTGGGTACTGGGTGAGCAAAGTGCCAGGTCGCTGCGGGGCAGCAAGATGGAGGATGTTATTTTTGCCGGCAGTAAAGAGCGGCAACCGGTGGGTATGGCCCAGGTATCCCTGATCCTGGATAACGAAGACGGGGAACTGCCGCTGGATTTTAATGAAGTAGGAATAACCCGGCGGGTTTTCCGCTCGGGAGACAGTGAATTTTTGATTAACAAGGCGCCCTGCCGTTTGAAGGACATTCATGAATTATTCATGGACACCGGAGTTGGCAAGGAATCCTTTTCCATCATCGGCCAGGGGAAAATAGCAGAGATTTTGAATTCCAAGCCTGAAGAACGCCGCTCTATAATTGAGGAGGCGGCAGGCATCAGCAAATACCGTTATCGCCAGCAGCAGGCGGTAAAAAAGTTGGAAAGCACGGAACAAAGTATTCACCGCCTACGGGATTTGGTTCAAGAGATTGATTCGCAACTGGTGCCCCTGGCGGAACAAGCGGAACAAGCGGCGAAGTATCAGGGACTGAAAGCACAATTTGATACACTGGAAATTAAAGCTGCGGTTGTGGAGATTGGAAAACTTCTGGAGAAAATAACTGCCGCGAGTTCAGACCGGGAGCAGTTAGTACTGCGCGTCAAGCAGAGGGAAGCAGAAAATAGTGTGTTGGAAATAGACTTGGAGAAACAAAAATTTTCGTTAAACCGGTTGGATGAGGAAATAGGGGAATTGCAACAGCGTCTTTACCGGCAGGAACAACAACTGCAGCGCTTGGAGGGTTCTCTGGGGATAGAAAAAGAAAAGCAGCAGCACGCAAAGAAACGAATGGAGCAACTGGATGAAGAACAGCGGCGTCTGCTGGAAAGAAAAGACCGGGTTCAAGAATTGATTGAAACAATTAAAGCTAAACAATCAGATATATATCTTGAACTAGAAAATGTTAGGAGAACAATTGATGAAACGGCAGCAGCATACCAGGGAAAAATTAAAAGACATGCTGACCGTAATGAAAACGCCGAGCAGTTAAAAAACCAGATTTTTGACCTCTTGCATGAAGAAAGCAGTATTAAAAATGAACTGGCACGGCAGGACCAAAACAGGCAGCACTTTTCGGCACAACAGCAGCGGTTGGCAAAACAACTCGACGATATCCGGCAGAAACTGAGGAAAAAGGAACAAGAACTGGAGCAAGTAGCGGCAGAAAAGGTTAAAAATAGACAGAAAGAAAAAAACTTGGAAAATCAGCTGGCAGTATGCGAAAAACAGATTACCAGTTTGGCACAGGAAACGGACCAACTGCAGCAGCGATACCGGCGGATTACCGGTGAGTTCAACAAAGCAACCAACAGGCTGGAGACATTGGAAGCGTTGAGCAGAGAATACGAAGGCTTTTATCGCGGTGTGAGAGAGGTACTACAGGCCAAGGAAAGTGGCAAAAAGGGATTTGCCGGTATTTACGGTGCCGTGGTGCAGTTGCTAAAGGTACCGGAAGAATACGAGCTGGCTGTTGAAACTGCTTTGGGTGCTGCTGCCCAGAGCGTGGTGGTGGAAGATAATAAAGATGCCCAAAGAGCAATAGAATTTCTCAAAAGTACCGACGGTGGCCGGGCTACATTCTTACCGCTGGATACCATTCAACCCCGGTTGCTACCGGGAAAATTCAATAAGCTGTTGTCCGGGCCCGGAATTATTGGACAGGTAAAGGATGTTATCGAAACCCAGTCCAAGTATCGGCCGGTTTTGGAACATTTACTGGGAAATGTCCTCATAGCCACAGATATGGAAAAGGCGGTGGCTGCAGCCAGAAACAGTGGTTTTAAGGTGCGGGTAGTAACGTTGGACGGCGATGTGGTCAATACCGGCGGTGCCATGAGTGGCGGCAGCAGCAGCCCGAAAGAAAGCGGTTTAATACGCCGCGAGGGTGAAATCAAACGCCTGCAAAGAAAGCAGGAGCAGTTGTCGAGACAAATCCGGCAGGTTTCACAAGTATTTGCGGAGAAGCGCCAGCAACTGGATGAACGTGTCAAGGAAAAGGCGCAAATAGAGCAGACCTTGGCAGATACCGTAAAAACCTTGGAAGCATTGGCTAATTCCCGGTTGGCCTGCACCAGGGAAATAGATAATCTCAAGGATATGGCGGAAAACCTGAACTGGCAGAAAGAGCAGCTGGCGGAAGAACTCAGTTCGCTGGGGGCCAGAGAAGCGGAATTTCAGGAACAGCTCAAACAATTACAGCAAAGGCGGGCAGATATTGAAAAGGAACTTGCTTCCCTGACCCGGGAAAACCAGACCTTGGAGGTGGAAAAAGCTGCCCTGGCGGATAAAATAACCGGCGAAAGAGTAAAGTTTGCCGCGTTAGAGCAGGAACAGCGGGCGGTTAACGACAATTTCTCCGCCCAGAAAAAATTGCTGTCGGATGTTAGTGCGGAAATTGCGGAAAAGGAAGAGGAAAAGGAGCGTTTAAAACAGCAGGAACGAGAAATTCAACAAAACCTCAGAAACCAGGGTGAGGAAAGTAAAAAGCTTGTTATTATGCAGGAAGAACTGCAGCAGGAGATCATTGGCTTTAAAGAACGGCGGGAACAACTGAAGAAAGAGATAGGCAAACTGGAGGAAACCATCAAACAGAACGCTAAACGCTTACAATTGGAGCAACAGGAGTTAAATCAAATAGAGGTAAAATTGGCCCGCTGGGAGACAGAAAAGGAGAATCACCTGTCGCGTCTGTGGGAAAGCCACCGGTTAAGTTACGAGCAGGCTTTGTTATTACAGGAAGACCGCCACGAAGTAAAGGGTCTCAATTCCCAACTGCGTGTTCTGCGTCAACAGATGGAGGCGTTGGGTGTGGTCAATTTGGGCGCCATTGAAGAATATAAAAGGGTAAGTGAGCGCCACCAGTTTTTAACCCGGCAGCTTGCGGACTTACAGGATGCGAAAAAGTCGCTGCACAAAGTAATTGGGGAAATGCAGTCAATCATGAAAAAACGTTTTTCCAAGACCTTTGCCCGGGTAAATGAATATTTTATTGAAATGTTCCGCGAGCTTTTCGGTGGCGGCACCGCGGAACTGCGTTTAACTGAAGCAGAAGATGTTTTAGAGGCGGGTATCGCTATTATTGCTCAACCTCCAGGAAAGAAATTGAGCCATCTTTCCTTGCTGTCCGGCGGGGAAAAGGCGTTAACCGCTATTGCCCTGCTTTTTGGCATTTTGAAAGTTAAACCCAGCCCGTTTTGCTTGCTGGATGAAATTGATGCATCTCTGGATGAGGCAAACGTGGACCGTTTTGCCAGTGTCCTGAAGACATTTGCTGCTGACAGCCAGTTTATTGTCATCTCTCACCGCCAGGGAACCATGGAAATTGCGGATGACCTTTACGGCGTAACAATGGATAAATCCGGCATTTCTAAACTGGTATCCGTGAAACTGGCAGGTTCCCGTGTGAGTTAAACGGCGAGAGAGCGGAATAGTTGCCCGCACCCCGGGGAAAATTATAGGAAGATGGAAAAGAGGTGTTGCGGCAGATATAGAGTGAACTGGTATCCCGGGAAGCGGTAATTTGCAATAGAAAGTTTGGTATTGCTCAGGAATACACTGGTTTGTGCAAACCTATTGACATCAATTAAGATTAAACCGGCCGGTTAAGGTTGATACCTTGGCCGGTTTTTCATGACAGTGGCATTCATGTTCGCTGAGGTTGGTTTTTCCGGTGCGTGGAATTTTACGCAGGAAAAGAGCGGAATGCGGAGAAGTATTTAAGGTTAAACGATACTATTTGCTTGCTGGAAATGGAGGAAGGATAATGGCTGGGATATTAAGTAAGTTCAAGCAGGGATTGAGTAAAACCAGAGAGGGGTTTATAGGTAAAATCTCGCAGTTGGTGTCGGGAAAGCGCGAGTTTGATGATGAATTTTTTGAAGAGCTGGAGGAAATCCTCATCCAAGGAGATGTGGGGGTAAACAGCACCTTACAGTTGGTGGAAAGATTGAAGGATGAGGTGAAGGCGCGTAAAATCACCGAAACCAAAGGGCTTTACCAAGTGCTGGAAGAGCTGGTGGTAGAATTGCTGGGCGAAAGCGAACCAATGAAGCTGGAGGGAAACCCCAGTGTGGTGATGGTTGTGGGGGTAAACGGTGCCGGCAAAACTACAACCATCGGTAAATTGGCCTATCAATTGAAGGAACAGGGCAGAAAAGTCTTGATTGCTGCAGCAGATACCTTTCGTGCAGCGGCTATTGATCAGTTGGAAGTCTGGGCCAACCGGGTGGATTGTCCCGTTATCAAGCATCAGGAAGGCTCGGACCCGGCGGCAGTGGCCTTTGATGCCCTTCAAGCCGCCCGTTCCCGGGACTATGATGTGGTGATTATCGATACTGCCGGCCGGTTGCAAAATAAAAAGAATCTTATGAATGAATTAGAGAAGGTACACCGGGTTATTGCCAAAGATCTACCCGGTGCGCCACACGAGGTCCTGTTGGTATTGGATGCCACCACCGGGCAAAACGCGGTTTCCCAGGCCAAGATCTTCAAGGAAGCTGTGGGAGTGACCGGTATTGTCCTGACCAAGTTGGACGGTACCGCCAAGGGCGGGGTAGTACTCAGTGTGGCCAATGAATTGAAAATTCCCGTCAAGCTGGTGGGCATCGGTGAAGCAATGGAAGATTTAAGGTTCTTTCAACCGGAAATATTTGCCAGCGCCCTGTTTTCCCGGGAGGAGGATTAGCGTGAAAATCGGTGTTATTGGGGGTACGGGATTATATGATACCGGTCTTTTTGAGAAGGTGGAGGGTAAAAAGCTGTTGACCAAATACGGAGAAGTGGCGGTGACGTACGCTGAATTGGCCGGGCGGCAGGTATTTTTTATGAACCGTCATGGCGCCGGTCACAAACTGCCGCCACATTTGGTCAATTACCGGGCAAACATAGCCGTCTTCAAGCAGTTGGGAGTGGACATGATAGTGGCAACAGCGGCCGTTGGCTCGCTAAAAAAAGAAATCGTTCCCGGCTCCCTGGTGGTGCTGGACCAGTTTATTGATTTCACCTGTGGCAGGGAGCACACCTTTTTTAACGGTGGTGAAAATGGTGTTGTGCATGTGGATATGACGGAACCCTATTGTCCTCAACTTCGCAAGGTATTGATTGAATGTGCCGGGGAGGAAAACCTGCCGGTGGTGGAAAAGGGGACTTACGTGTGTACCCAGGGCCCGCGTTTTGAAACACCGGCGGAAATCAGCATGTTTGCTCAATTGGGAGGCGATGTGGTGGGCATGACCAACGTGCCGGAAGTGAGCCTGGCCCGGGAGGCGGAAATATGCTACGGCGCAGTGGCGGTGGTTACCAATTACGCTGCCGGAATTTCTGACAGCCCACTTACTCACCAGGAGGTGCTGGACGTGATGGCTGCCAACCGGCACAAGTTGAGGCGCTTGTTGGCAAAAGTCTTGGAAAGTGCTGAAAAAAATCATGAATGTAAATGCAGCTCGGCGGTATCCGTTCAAAGTATGCTGACGGGAGGTAGTTGATTTTGGTTAAAACCATGTCTTGGCAAGGTGATAGATTGATATTACTGGACCAGCGGAAGCTTCCCGGCCAGGTGATACAGCTTGAATGTGTTGATTTCCAAAGTGTTGCTGAAGCAATCAAAACCATGAAGGTCAGAGGCGCACCGGCTATTGGTGCAGCCGCTGCTTTCGGTATGGTTTTGGGTGCCAGGCAGTTTTCCGGTGACAGTGAAAAAGAATTTAGGGCACATATGCATCGGGTGGCTGAAGCATTGTTGGCAACACGGCCCACCGCGGTAAATCTATTCTGGGCCGTGGAGCGGATGAAGCGCTGTGTGACTGCTCGACGCGGGGAACCAGTAACCGCAATAGTGAAGGCTTTGGAGGAGGAAGCGCGGGAAATTTTCCGGGAAGACCTGGAATTAAACAGGAATATCAGTCGCCAGGGTAACAAACTCATCCCGGACCAGGCCACCATTCTCACCCATTGCAATGCCGGCAGCCTGGCTACCGCGGGTTACGGCACTGCTTTGGGGGTAATTCGGGCAGCACGTGAAGCGGGCAAGCAGGTAGCGGTTTATGCCGGTGAAACGCGACCGCTGCTGCAGGGGGCGCGGTTAACTGCTTGGGAGTTAATGGAAGATAACATACCGGTAACACTGATAACCGATAATATGGCAGGCTACGTAATGCAGTTGGGAAAAATTGATTTGGTTATTGTGGGTGCGGACCGGATTGCCGCCAACGGTGATGTTGCCAACAAAATCGGCACTTATTCTCTGGCGGTACTGGCAAAAGAGCACGGTATTCCGTTTTATGTGGCGGCACCCTATTCCACCATTGACATGACCCTGGCGGACGGCAAGGAAATAATTATTGAGGAAAGGGACCACGAAGAAGTGCGGAGCATTGCCGGGGTTGCCACAGCGCCGGCGAATGTGCCGGTATTTAATCCTGCCTTTGACGTTACCCCGGCGCGTCTGGTTACGGCAATTATTACGGATAAAGGGATTGTCACCCCGCCTTACCGGCAGGGATTGAGAAAAATTACCGGGGGTGAATAAAAATGAGTAAGATCTTAATCAAAAACGGCATCCTGTTGCCCATGGAAAAGAGCCCGGGTGCTACCGGGGATTTGTATTTTCAAGGGGACCTGGCATTGGAAGACGGTTTGATCAAGGCGGTGGGCGAAGTATCCTCCGGATGGCAGGCGGATAGCATCATAGACGCAACGGACAAAGTGGTCATGCCCGGGTTTGTCAATTGTCATACCCATGCTGCCATGACTTTGCTGCGCAGCTTTGCAGATGATTTACCGTTGATGCAGTGGCTGGAAGAAAAAATTTGGCCGCTTGAAGCAAATCTTACCGGTGACGATGTTTACTGGGGTACCCTGCTTGCCATTCGGGAGATGATTGCCGGTGGTACCACCACTTTTGCCGATATGTATTTTTTCATGGATGATGCAGCCAAAGCAGTACGGGACAGCGGTATCAGGGCATCTCTCTCCCGGGGAATGATTGGTATGGCGCCTAACGGGGAGCAGGCATTGGCAGAAAGTAAAGAGCTTGTCAGCAAATGGCATGGTGAAGCAAGGGGCCGGATTACCACCATGCTGGGTCCTCACGCACCGTACACCTGCCCGCCGGAATATCTGAAGAGGGTTATGAACTTGGCAGAAGAGCTTGAGGTAGGTATACATATACACATAGCGGAAACCAAGCAGGAGATCAAGGATATTGCCAAAATGTACGGGAAAAGTCCTGTAAAACACTTGGCGGATGAAGGCGTATTTGCGTACCCTGTTCTGGGCGCTCACTGCGTGCATGTGGATGTGGAGGACATAAAAATTCTCAGAGAGAAAAAAGTCAAAGTAGCTCATAACCCGGAAAGCAATATGAAACTGGCCAGCGGTATTGCCCCGGTACCGGAAATGCTTGACGCCGGGATTACAGTTGCCCTGGGGACCGACGGCGCGTCCAGCAATAATAACCTGGATTTACTGGAGGAAATGCGTTCTGCCGCTTTGCTGCACAAGGTGAATCAGGAGGATCCCACGGTAATTTCCTCTTACCGTGCATTGGAGATGACCACCAAGTTCGGCGGCCGGGCACTGGGTTTACCGGTAGGCACCCTGACGGCCGGTATGAAAGCGGATGTGATATTGATTGATTTCAAAAAGCCCCATCTCTATCCCCGTCACGATGTGCCCGCTCATCTGGTTTACGCTGCTCAGGCCGGCGACGTGGATACGGTAATTATTGACGGTGAGGTGATTATGGAAAACCGGGTTGTAAAAACCATAGATGATGAAAGGCTCTTTGCCGAGGTTAGCGAACGGGCCCGACGCCTCACTCAATCGAAGTGAGAGGTGCGAGCCCCCCCAAGAGAGCCATACCATATACTTTGGGTTGTCTAGTAGAAACGTACGGGTACTGGCTGGTAAGGCAAAAGGGCCCCAAAGGAATACCCCGGTTCGAACCTCGAACCTTGAACTCACACCCCGAGTATGGGGGTTGACTTTTACAATAATTTTTTGTATCATAAGAGAGTGTCAAGGCAAATTACTTTACACAAGGTGAGTAAAATGCTGGCGAAAACGACCCGGGTAGCGCGGCTTTTTGATTTCTACGGAGATTTGCTGACGAAAAAACAGCAGTTAATGGTTAAACTTTATTATCACCATGACTTGTCCCTGGGCGAGATCGCCGGGCAGTTAAAGGTGAGCCGCCAGGCTGTACATGATAACTTGCGGCGTGCGGAGAAAATTTTAGAAGGATATGAGCAAAAATTGAAATTGGCGACTCGTTATCAAAAAATGTCGGAAAAAATCGAATGGCTAAAAGCGGTTTGGGAAGATGCAAATTTGGAACCTGAGGTTAAAAATGAGGGAAAAAATATTTTTCAATTCCTGGAAGAGATGTTAATTCCCTAAGGAGGAAAACCAATGACTGTGTTTTCCGGATTGGCGGAAAAATTGCAAAATACCCTTGCGAAACTTAAAGGGAAGGGGAAACTGTCCGAGGCCGATGTAAAGTCGGCATTACGCGAAGTGCGCCTCGCTTTATTGGAAGCAGATGTGAATTATAAAGTTGTCAAGGAATTTGTGGCAAAGATCCAGGAACGTGCGGCGGGTGAAGAAGTTTTACGCAGTTTGACACCGGGACAACAGGTGATTAAGATTGTCAACGAAGAATTGACAAACCTGATGGGTGGGTCTCAAAGCAACCTGAAGATTGCTTCCAAACCGCCCACGGTTATTATGTTGGTGGGTCTCCAGGGCGCGGGGAAAACTACCACCAGCGGCAAGCTGGCAAATTTACTGCGCAAAAAGGGCAGGCGTCCGCTGCTGGTTGCCGGTGATGTTTACCGCCCGGCTGCCATAAAGCAGTTACAAGTATTGGGTGACCAACTGGATTTGCCTGTCTATTCCCTGGGTGACAAGCAAAGTCCGGTGCATATTGCCAAGGGGGCGGTGGAGCATGCCAGAACCCGTGGTAACGACACCGTTATCATTGACACTGCAGGTAGGTTGCATATAAATGCTGAATTAATGCAGGAATTGTTTGACATCAAGCAAGCGGTGCAGCCGGACGAAATTCTTTTGGTCGTGGATGCAATGACCGGACAGGACGCGGTTAATGTCAGCCGGGAATTTAACGAGCAACTGGGTTTAACCGGAGTTGTTCTCACCAAACTGGACGGCGACAGCCGGGGCGGTGCGGCATTGTCTGTTAAGGCCGTTACCGGTTGTCCCATTAAATATGTGGGTATGGGTGAAAAACTGGATGCTTTGGAACCCTTTCACCCCGACCGTATGGCTGGACGGATTTTGGGCATGGGCGATGTCTTGAGCCTGATTGAAAAGGCCCAGGAAGCGTTTGACCGGGAAAAGGCCAAACAGTTGGAGCAGAAAATCAGGCAGCAACAGTTTACCCTGGAAGATTTTCTGGACCAGTTGGAGCAGATGAAATCTATGGGCCCGTTGGAGGATATCATCTCCATGCTGCCCGGTATGAGTAACGTAAAACAACTGAAAAATTTACAAATAGACGAGAAGGAACTGGTGCGAACCGAGGCCGTTATCCAGTCCATGACTCGCGAAGAACGGTGCAGACCGGAGATTATTAACGGCAGCCGGAAAAAACGTATTGCGGCGGGAAGCGGCACCAGGGTACAGGATGTCAATAAAATACTAAAGCAGTTTTTTCAGGCGAAAAAACTGATGCAGCAATATGCCGGGGCGGGGCAGAGTAAATTTGCCAAAAAAATGGCCAAAAAGGCAAAAAAATCCGGCCTGGGCCTGCCCTTTTTCAAGTAATGAACCGGCTGTTTCAACCCGGGAAATATGACTCAAATCGAACTTCGGACCGCGCACTCGGAACTTCGATTGACATGGGTATAAAACAGTAAGCATCCGGTAATTTAATTAAGGAGGTGAGAGACCAAGTGGCAACTAAAATCAGGTTGAAAAGAATGGGTGGTAAAAAAGATCCCTTTTACCGTTTGGTTGTGGCTGATTCCCGTTCACCCAGGGATGGTCGTTTTATTGAGGAGATAGGTTATTATAATCCTGCCAAATCTCCTGAAGAATTGTCGGTCAATGAGGACAGGGCGCTACACTGGTTACAGACAGGTGCTCAGCCTTCCGATACCGTCAAGGCATTATTCCGTAAAGTAGGCGTGTGGGCTAAATTCCAAAACAGGTAGTAGTGCTGAAGGGGGGTTCAAAATGCGAGAATTAGTTGAACTATTGGCTAAAGCGCTTGTAGACAATCCGGAAGCTGTAGAAGTAAATGAAATTGAAGGTGAAAAATCAGTTATTCTTGAGTTAAAAGTAGCTCCCGAAGATATGGGTAAAGTTATCGGCAAACAAGGACGAATTGCCAAAGCAATCCGAACCGTAGCAAAAGCAGCGGCAGCTAAAGAAGGAAAACGCGTAGTAGTTGAAATTTTGCAGTAAGGAAAGGGGCTATTTTTTAGCCCCTTAACTATTGATATTGATATTTTTGTTTGTGAGGTTGTCTTGGGCAGGGGAGACCGCCCGGTACAGGTAGCGGTGGGTGATACCCTGTTTCCCCGGGGGAATATGGAAATTTTCATAAAAGACGATAAGGTTGTGGACATTCGTGAGCGGTGACAAAGTTGATGGTAAGATTATCATCGGCAAAATTACAACTACACACGGTCATAAGGGCGAGTTGAAGGTTTTGCCGCTGACTGATTTTCCCGAACGTTTTCAGGAAATGAACTCGGTAGAAGTTGAAATAAACGGCGAAAGTAGGGTTTTACATCCCGAAACTGTACGTAAGCATAAGCAGTTTTTTCTTATTAAATTTCGGGAAATTGGCGATATGAATGAAGCTGCTGCTTACCGTAACAGTTACCTTTTCATTCCCAAAGCCCATGTCAAGCCCTTGACAGCGAATTCTTATTATCACTTTCAGTTAAAAGGCCTAAGAGTATTTACCCAGGCGGGAGAGTATTTAGGCCGGGTGGAAAAAATTTTGGAACCAGGTGGCCACGATATTTTTGTGGTGGTTGAAGAAAATACCGGCAGGGAACTGATGATTCCTGCTGTGAAAGCGTGGGTTTCTGAGATTGATTTGGAAAACCAGCGAATGATTGTCAATTTACTGCCGGGATTGGTGTAGGTGATTTTATGCGGGTGGATATTTTAACCATTTTTCCGGAGATGTTTAAACCGTTGGAAGAAAGTATTATCAAGCGGGCCAGGGAGAAAGGACTGCTGACCGTTAAAATAGTGGATATTCGTGACTATGCCCTGGACAAACATCGGACCGTAGATGATTATCCCTTCGGCGGCGGCGCCGGTATGGTGATGAAGCCGGAACCTCTCTTCCGGGCGGTGGAGGATGTCTGCGGAGCGGGAAACGTGCCCGTTATTCTCATGACTCCCCAGGGTGAAACTTTCACCCAGGACATTGCCCGGGATTTAAGCGGGCAGGACAGGTTGGTAGTGATTTGCGGTCATTACGAGGGAATGGATGAGCGGGTCAGGGAACAGCTGGTTACCCGGGAGATTTCCATTGGTGATTACGTGCTTACCGGCGGGGAACTGCCGGCGATGGTATTGGTGGACGCTGTCGCTCGACTGCTCCCCGGTGTGCTTGGAGACGATGCTTCCGCCCGGGAGGATTCTTTTGCCGACGGGTTGCTGGAGTACCCGCAGTATACCAGACCCCGTTCTTATCGAGGGTTAGAGGTCCCCCCGGTACTCTTATCCGGTAATCACGGCGCAATCAAACTCTGGCGGCGCAAAAAGTCATTGGAACGCACCATGAAACGGCGTCCCGATTTATTGAAAAGGGTGGAATTGTCCGCAGAAGATAAAAAATTGCTGGAAGATTTACAGGATAACCGGCCTAAAAATGGCAATAATAATGAGGGGTAAGACTGGTGGGAAATAAAAGACAGGCAAAGCTGTATGCGGCGCTTTTACATTACCCGGTTTACAACAAAAAAATGGAAATAATCAACACGTCTGTAACCAACTTGGACATTCATGACATTGCCCGTTCTGCCACCACCTATGAACTGGATGGATATTATATTGTCCAACCGCTGCCCGAACAAAGGGAGATGGTCAGGTGCATCATCAATTACTGGCATTCTGCACGGGGAGCACAGTTCAACCCCGACAGGCAGAAAGCCTTTGAACGGGTGGACGTTTTTGAAAGCCTGGAAGTGATGGTTGAGCGGATAACTGAACGAGACGGGCAAAAACCTGCTTTGATTGCCACTGATGCCCGCAAGTTCCCAAACACAGCCGGTTACAGCAAAATCCGGCATTTATTACGGGAACCCGGTGCGTATGTGTTATTGTTCGGTACCGGCTGGGGCATAAGCAGGGAGTTGATGCAGCAGGCGGACTGGATTTTGGCACCTGTTTATGGTGCCGGGGAATATAATCATCTGTCCGTGCGCAGCGCTGCGGCCATTATTTTCGACCGGCTTTGCGGAGAAAAATGGTGGTAGAATATTGTCAAGGATACCTCCTTGTGTTATAATACCTCATGTGCAAAAATCGGCTTCACAAAGGAACAACTCAGGGAAGGGAGGCTACATAAAGTGGACCTGATTAAAGCGGTTGAGCATGGTCAACTAAGACAGGTGCCTGACTTTCAGCCTGGAGATACAGTGCGCGTGCACGTTAAGGTTGTAGAAGGTGGCAGGGAAAGGATTCAGGTATTTGAAGGTACCGTTATTAAACGGCAGGGTGAAGGACTGCGTGAAACCTTTACCGTCCGGCGAATATCATACGGTGTCGGCGTGGAAAGGACTTTTCCGGTTCATTCACCGCGTATTGCTAAATTGGAAGTGGTGCGTAAAGGCAGAGTGAGACGTGCTAAATTGTATTATCTCCGCGACAGGGTTGGAAAGGCTGCGAGAATCCGGGAAAGGAGGTATTAAGGGACTGGTCGAGACCAGTCTTTTTTTCTCTGAAAAAGAATTACGGGGAGAACATGGAAATTTGCATATGTTTTTTATCCAGTAATTATATAGTTTTATGAAGGTGATGATGTTGGTTAGAAAATTTATAACCGAAACGCTCCAGTCATTGGCCATAGCGTTGGTACTGGCGTTTATAATCAGGCTGTTAATATTTCAACCCTTTTACGTTCCGTCCAAATCCATGGTGCCTACTTTGAGACCGGGAGACCGGTTTATTGTGAGCAAATTTAATTACTGGTTCGCTCAGCCTCAGCGTGGCGATGTCATAGTATTTAAATATCCGGTTAACCCGGATAAAGACTTTGTCAAGCGGGTAATCGGTCTCAGCGGTGAAACATTAAGTATTCGTAATAACCACGTGTATATCAATGGAAAGAAATTGGACGAACCCTACTTGAGGAAAAATCTGGTTATGGAAGACTTTGGGCCGGTACCCGTTCCCGAAGGCACCTTGTTTATGATGGGTGATAATCGTAATGACAGCAGGGACAGCCGCTTTTGGGGGCCGCTGGATAAGGATTTGATTATCGGGAAAGCCATTGTCCGTTTTTGGCCGTTAAACAGGAGCGGGTTTATTAAATAGAGATGCGGTTGCCTAAATTAACTGCAACTTGCATGTAACTTTTTCTCACCTCGAATTGAGGAGGTAAAACACCTATGGGTATCCAGTGGTATCCCGGGCATATGGTAAAAGCCGAACGAAAAATCAAGGAAGCTCTTTCCCTGGTGGATATAGTTGTTGAACTGCGCGATGCTCGTGCTCCCATGACCACGTCGAATCCCAGGCTTGATGAGGTTGCCGGCAGCAAGCCACGGTTGGTGGTGTTGAATAAGGAGGACCTATCCGACGCGGTAACTACCGAGCAATGGTTGGTATATTTGAATAGCCAAAAATACTTGGCGGTGGCTTTCAATTCCCTATCCGGAAACAGCTGGCTGATTGTGGAGCATCTTAAAATACTTGCCAAATCTATTTTCGACAAACGTAAAGAAAAAGGACTGCGTCCCCGACCTGTACGCTGTATGGTTATTGGTATTCCCAATGTGGGCAAATCGTCCTTCATTAACCGTGTCGTCAGGCGTTCGGCAATGAAGACTGGTCAAAAACCCGGGGTGACCCGGGGACAGCAGTGGTTTAAGTTGGGGAAAGAAGTGGAAATGTTGGATACCCCCGGAGTGCTGTGGCCAAAGTTTGATAACCAGGACATTGGTTTAAAACTGGCCTGGATTGGTTGTATCGGTGACCATGTCTTTGATGTGCTGGAAGCGCTGTTATCTTTGACAAAATGGCTTTCCGACACGAAACCTGAAAGCCTGGCAGCGCGTTACGACTTATCCCTGCCTTTGGGCGAACCCTTGGAAGTGTTGAAGGTAATCGGCACCAAGAGAGGATGTCTGTTGCCCGGCGGCAAGGTTGATTATGAAAAGGCGGCGGAACTGGTGTTGCGGGAGTTTCGCCTGGGAAAACTGGGCAATTTCAGTTTGGAAGTCCCTCCGAAATAGGAGGGATTTTTTTATGCAGGATTTCCCTGTAAAGTGACGAATAAGTAAGCCTTGGAGGCGTGAAACCATGTTAAGTAATCAATCCATCGTGGACATTGAGCGTTTGTTGACACAGGGAGAAGCGACCCCGGCATTAATCAGGGCGCTGAAGCAGGACCCGCGTAAAGGAGTGCAGGTCCTGTACCGGCGTTGGTTGCTGGAGCAGCAAAAACTGAAAGCGGAACGGGAGCGTTTACAAAACCTGCTTGCATTTGATACCCGGTACCGCCCTGCCAGGGGATTGTTGGCCGGAGTGGACGAAGCGGGCCGGGGACCGCTGGCAGGGCCGGTAGTGGCCGCAGCGGTGATTTTGCCTGCTGACGCTGGTTTGCCGCCGGGGACCGATGATTCCAAAAAGTTACCCGCCCGGAAGCGGGAAATACTTGCCCGGCAGTTAAAGGAAATTGCCCTGTGCTGGTCAGTGGGGATTGTTCCTCCACAGGTGATTGACGAAATCAATATTCACCGGGGTACCCTCCGAGCTATGCAGAAAGCGTTGTCCGGGTTAAAGACCCCCCCCGCGGTGGTACTGGTGGACGGGCTATATAGCTGCGATTTTCCTGTTAGCCAAATCAAAGTGGTTAAGGGTGACCGAAAAAGTGCCTCCATTGCTGCGGCAAGTATTATCGCCAAGGTGGAACGGGATAATTTGATGCGTGAGTACGCTGAAAAATTTCCCCAGTACGGTTTTGAAAAGCACTTTGGCTATCCTACCGAAATGCACCGTCTTGCCATCCGGGAGCACGGGGTGTCCCCTGTTCACCGAAAATCATTTGCCGGGGTGAAAGAATGGGTGTAAGCAAGCATAGAAAAAACTGGTGTGGAATATATTGATAAAGGTGCCTGGTGACAAGCCGACATTGGATAGCAGACAAAAAAATTACCCGTTTTTGAAGGTATTTATTTTAATTTGGCGAATACGAATATTGTTTGGGGCAAAGGTGTTGCTTTAATTAAATTTTCTTCAGGGCAAACACTTATTTTATGAAAGGGGGGGAATGGATGTTACAGGATTTTTCGGGGATTGGTGTGTTTTTTATCATTGGATTGGTGTTTCCAATGATACTATTGGGAACTGCCTGGCTTGTGAGACCTAAGCGTCCCAGTCCGGAGAAATTATCAACTTACGAGTGCGGTTTGGAGACTCAAGGGCCTACATGGGTGCAGTTTAAGATTAGTTACTTTCTTTACGCATTGATTTTTGTTGTTTTCGATGTGGAAACCATATTTCTTTATCCCTGGGCAGTTAAATTTCAAGCATTGGGTTTGTTTGCCTTCGTAGAGATGATTATTTTCATTGCCATCCTCGTGATTGGCCTATGGTATGCTTGGAAGGAAGGAGCATTGGAATGGATGTAGTAAAAGGTAACCAGGTTGACCAGGTGGAAGAGTTGGCGAAAAATAATATTATTGTCACCTCTGTGGATAAGGTTCTCAATTATGCCCGGGCCCATTCATTTTGGCCGGTTACTTTTGGGTTGGCATGCTGTGCCATTGAGATGATGGCTGCTGGAGGAGCACGCTTTGATATTGCCCGGTTTGGTTACGAGGTATTTCGTCCCTCGCCGAGACAGTCGGATTTAATGATTGTTGCCGGTACCATTACCAAAAAAATGGCTCCCATGGTACAGCGGGTGTATGACCAAATGGCCGAGCCCCGGTATGTGCTTGCCATGGGTAGTTGTGCCATCAGCGGTGGCCCGTTTGTTGATTCTTACAACGTAGTGCCTGGTGCAGACACTTTTTTACCGGTAGATGTTTACGTGCCCGGTTGTCCACCAAGACCGGAAGCGCTGATCTACGGCCTGCTGCAACTGCGCCAAAAGGTTATTAATCCCAATGTGGTAAGGATGAGAAAACATGGATGATAAGCAGATTAAATTGGTGGAAAAGCTTGCTAGGAAATTCAAGGACAAGGTGGCTGTGTCGGAAGAAGAACCCGGTACTTTGTATGTTAATCAGGAAGACTTCCTGGACGTAATGAGCACCATCAAGGATAAGCACGAGTTCAACATGCTGCTGGACCTGACGGCGGTGGATTACGAGGATAAGATGGTGGCGGTCTATCATTTGATGTCGCTGCCGGAATGTGACCAATTAAAGGTAAAAGTAAATCTTAAGAGAGAAGACCCCCGGTTACCTTCGGTGGTTTCTTTATGGGCTGCTGCCGACGTAATGGAACGAGAAGCATTCGACTTGTTGGGGGTAATTTATGTGGGGCACCCGGACCTCCGGCGCATATTGTGTCCTGATGATTTTGAAGGGCATCCGTTACGCAAGGATTACAAAGTAGAAGCGAGGAGATAATCTCCTTAAAAAGGGATAGTAGAGGTGTCGTTTTCAAATGGCAAAAACGCAAGATAAAATTCTTAAAACTCAGGAAATTACCCTGAACATGGGACCCCAACATCCCAGTACCCACGGGGTGTATCGCTGTATTTTGACACTGGACGGCGAGTATGTGACCAAACTTGAGAACGTGGTGGGTTACCTGCACCGGGGTGTGGAAAAGCTTGCGGAAGATCGCACATACACTCAGTTTATCCCCTACACCGACCGGTTGGATTACTTGGCAGCCATTCTGAATAACATCGGTTATGTTCAGGCGGTGGAAAAACTGCTGGGTGTTGAAGTGCCTGAACGGGCCGAGTATATCAGGGTGATTGTTTCGGAACTTCAGCGTATTGCCAGTCACATGGTGTTTGTGGGCAGTTACGCTTTGGATGTTAACGGGTTTACCGCTTGGATGTATACTTTCCGTGACCGGGAGCGTATTTTGGACCTATTTGAAATGATTACCGGTTCACGTTTGACTTTAAGCTACCCCAGAATCGGCGGTGTGTCACGTGATTTAACCGATGACTTCATGCAGGGGTTGGCGGAGTTACTGGCGGACCTTCCGGCATGTTTTGAAGAGTATGACGGTTTGATTACCGGTAACGAAATCTTTCAGGCAAGAACAAAAGGCGTGGGTAAATTAGATATTGAGACGGCTATCAATTATGGCATCACCGGTCCGAACCTTCGAGCTTCCGGTTATTGTTTTGATTTGCGTAAAAATAAGCCCTACAGTATTTATGACCGCTTTGAGTTTGATATTCCCACGGGGGAAAACGGCGATTCCTTTGACCGGTTTGTGATCCGGATGGAAGAAATGCGCCAGAGTTTGCGTATTATCAAGCAGGCTATGGAGGATATTCCCGATGGACCTGTAATGGCCAAGGTGCCGAAGGTGATAAAACCGGCTGCCGGCGAGGTTTACCATCAGATTGAAGGCGCCAAGGGATGGTTGGGATACTATATAGTCAGTGACGGCTCGACCAAACCTTACCGGATACACGTCCACAGCCCGTCGTTTGTTAACTTGGGGGTTTATCCCGAAATTGCCAGGGGCGGCAATATCCAGGACGCAGTAGTAGCTTTGGCTTCAATCGATATAGTCCTGGGAGAAGTTGACCGCTAGTGTGTCATAAAGGGGAGAAGAGTTTATGGAAAAATTGTTTCTAAATCTTGGTGATGTGATAAAAACGTGGTTGTCTGCTTCCTTGGGATTGGCGGACAGCCTGGTCAATGTGATCATGGTTGCTATCTATGTGGCCGCTATTCTTGGATTTGTCTTATTGAACGTGCTGTATCTGGTTTATCTGGAAAGAAAAATCAGTGCTTATTTCCAGCAGCGCTTAGGTCCTAACAGGGTGGGACCGCGGGGTCTGCTGCAGACTATCATGGACGTAATCAAGCTGCTCAGCAAGGAGGACATTGTTCCCCGGGCGGCAGACCGCTGGGTATTCCGTTTGGCAGCTATTGTGGTCTTCATACCGGCGGTAATG
Source organism: uncultured Thermoanaerobacteraceae bacterium (assembly GCA_964529795.1). Lineage (GTDB taxonomy): Bacteria > Bacillota > JADQBR01 > JADQBR01 > JADQBR01 > CAZGXM01. The sequence continues at coordinate 3,622 of CAZGXM010000008.1, read as the reverse complement.
CTTTATGCGGTCATTCCTTTTGGTAAAGATATGATTGCCGTCGATTTGAACCTCGGCGTATTTTACTTTATTGCCATTTCCTCAAGTACGACCATTGCCTTTTTGATGGCCGGCTGGGGTTCAAACAACAAGTACTCGCTCATTGGCGGTATGCGTACCGTTGCTCAGATGGTCAGTTACGAAATCCCGCTGGTATTTTCCGTCTTGGGCGTGGTCATGCTTACCGGTTCTTTGAAAATGTCTGATATTGTGGCAGCACAGAAGGATGTCTGGTTTATTGTGCTGCAGCCTGTTGCTTTTCTGATTTTTTTCATTGCCGGCACAGCGGAATTGAACCGTGCGCCTTTTGACTTGCCTGAAGGTGAGCAGGAACTTATTGCCGGTGCCACCACGGAATACAGCGGCATGCGGTGGGCAATGTTTTTCCTGGCTGAGTATGCCAACCTGGTAGCGATGTCCGCCCTGGCCACAGCATTATTCTTGGGCGGGCCTTCGGGACCGTGGGCACCGTCATGGATATGGTTTGTTATCAAGGTATATATCATAATCTACCTGTTTATGTGGGTGCGCTGGACTTACCCGAGAATCCGGGTGGATCACCTGATGCATACCAACTGGAAGTTTCTTCTGCCGCTGTCTTTGGCAAACATTTTGGTAACCGGTATTGGCATAAAAATATTTCAGTGGTTCAGACCATAGGGTGGTGAGAAGATGTACGGTAAAGGTTTGTTGACAGGATTGGGAATTACCTTTAAACATTTCTTTGGCAAGGCTATCACCGAGCAATACCCGGAGGAAATGCCTAATTTGTCCCCGATTTTTCACGGTTCCTTTGCGCTGGATGTGGAAAAATGTATTGCCTGTGGTATTTGTGCCAAGACTTGCCCCAACAATGTGATAACTATTGAGAGCAGCAAGGGTGAGGATAAGAAAAGGAAGTTGGATAGCTACCAGATGGATATCGGCTTGTGCCTCTTCTGCGGTTTATGTGTGGAAAGCTGTCCTACCGATGCCATTAACTTCACCCGGGATTTCGAACTGGCTTGCTACGCCCGTGAAGACGCTGTGCTCAATCTTTATCAATCAAGCGGCAGCAAGGAAACCCAATCCGGTGAAGTGATGGAGGGGTGAGAGCAGGTGGCTAATCCAATTATTTTTTGGCTGATTACCTTGGTGATTGTGGGGTCGGCCTTGGCGGTTGTTTTATTGCGAAATATTGTACACAGTGCACTGTTTTTATTTGTCACTTTTGTCGGTGTAGCTGGGCTGTATGTGTTGCTGCAGGCGGACTTTTTAGCTGCGGTACAGCTGTTGGTTTACGCCGGCGCGGTGGCGGTGCTGATCGTTTTCGGTGTGATGATGACCGTGCGCGGCGATATCAAGTACAGCAACTTGTTTAACCGCTATAAACTTTCCGGCGGAATAGTGGCCCTGGTGTTCTTTCTCATTGTGGAAAGAATTATCTTAAAGACTGATTGGGTACTGAGTACTGCTGCAGCGCCGGACAGCACCGTGGGCCCTATTGCCGAGTCCATGTTGGGGAAGTTTGTCATTCCCTTTGAAGTGGCGGCAGTGCTGTTGCTGGTTGCTATGATCGGCGCAATTCTCTTGGCGAGGGGGGAGGGTAAGCCCCAATGATTACGTTATATCACTTTCTCATTTTAGGTGCGCTGGTCTTTGCCATTGGCCTGTATGGCGCTCTGGCGAAGCGCAGTGCCGTGGCTGTATTGATGGGCATTGAACTTATGCTCAATGCGGTAAATATTAATTTATTGGCATTCAACCGATTTTTAGACCCGGTTGATGTAGTTGGAAACGTATTTGCCATATTTGTCATTGCGGTTGCCGCGGCGGAAGTTGCCGTGGGTTTGGCTTTGATTATCAATATTTACCGTGACCGCTTGACCACAAATATTGACGACTTAGACTGGTTGAAGTGGTAGTAATTGCTAGTGAAAAGGTGGTGGAAAAAGTTCAATGGCAGATTATACCTGGATAGATTTAGCCTGGCTGATACCGGTTTTTCCCGCTGTTGCCTTTGTGCTAATTGTTTTTGTAACGAAAAAACTGAAACTGTTGAGCGCACTGATGGCAATTGCGGCCATGCTATTGTCCTTTATTGTATCGCTGGGTGTATTATTCCAAGTGTTGGGTAGTCATGAGATTACCATGAACTCACCCAGGGAGTACTTTATCACTTGGTTAAATGTACCGGGAGTTCATATTGAAGCGGGCATATTGGTTGACCCGTTGACTGCTGTAATGTTATTTGTTGTTACCTTGGTTGCTTTACTGGTGGAGATTTACTCTGTTGGCTACATGCACGGTGACGAGGGGTTTTCGCGGTTCTTTGCTTACCTGTCGCTGTTTACCTTTTCCATGCTTGGACTGGTGGTGGCCAACAACTATTTCCAGATATTCTTTTTCTGGGAATTGGTGGGCTTATGCTCCTACCTGCTGATTGGTTTTTACTTTTACAAGAACTCTGCCGCAGACGCAAACAAAAAGGCCTTTATTACCAACAGGGTTGCGGACTTCGGCTTTATGCTGGGTATTTTCTTCCTCTGGTTGGTATTCGGTACCTTTAATTTCGGTGAACTGGCAGAAGCTATTGAGCACTTTGACAACACCGCATTTCTTACATTGGCGGCAATACTGGTATTCATCGGGCCGGTGGGCAAATCGGCGCAGTTTCCGCTGCACGTCTGGCTGCCTGACGCCATGGAAGGGCCCACTCCCGTCAGTGCGTTAATCCACGCTGCTACCATGGTTGCTGCCGGTGTTTACCTATTGGCCAGAACCTTTGTCCTCTTTAATGCCGCACCTTCAGTGCTACTGATAGTGGCTTATATCGGCGGCTTTACATCCATATTTGCCGCGTCCATTGCCATTGTCCAGGATGATATCAAGCGCATCCTGGCGTTCTCTACCCTCAGTCAATTGGGATACATGGTAATGGCCATCGGTGCGGGCAGTATTACCGCGGGGATGTTTCACTTAACAACTCACGCATTCTTTAAGGCGCTGTTGTTCCTTGGCGCCGGCAGTGCCATTCATGCAGTTCACTCCAACAGTATTTTTGACATGGGCGGACTGTATAAGAAGATGAAGATAACCACCTGGACCTTTATTATCGGTTCTTTGGCTCTAGCCGGCATCTTCCCGTTAGCGGGTTTTTGGAGTAAGGACGAAATCCTGCTGGTTACCAAAGAAGCCGGTTTAACCGGCCTGTATATCATCGGTTCAATAGTGGCTTTCATGACCGCGTTCTATATGTTCCGGTTGATTTTCATTGCTTTCTTTGGCGAAAAACTTTCGGACCACCATGCCCACGAGTCACCCTGGACCATGACGGTACCGCTGCTGATACTGGCTGTATTTTCCATCTTTGCCGGTTTCGTGGGTGCGCCGTTTGTTGAGCACGGGTTTGCTTCATTTGTTTATTTCGAGCACCCGCATTATGCGGAACCGGATTATGTACTGATGGTGACATCGACTGTTCTTGCCCTGGCCGGCATATTCCTGGCCTGGTATATGTACGGCAAAAAGGCCGTGGATACCGAAGCATTAAAGCAGCGCTTGCTGCCGATTTGGACGTTACTGTACAACAAGTACTACATTG